>QHTS01000113.1 GCA_003220905.1 Gemmatimonadota bacterium
GCTGCTCTTGGCGGCGCGACACGCCTACCCTCATCGCTACGACCTGGGGGAAGAGTGGAAGCGCTGGACCGGCCTCCCGTTCGTGTTCGCCATGTGGGCCGCGCGCCGAACGGCAGACCCGCGCGCCGTACGCGCCGTCCATCGCACCCTGCTCGCCGCCCGCGATTGGGGGCTCGCCCACCTGGACCTCCTGGCGGAGGCGGCGGCTCGCGCCACCGGCGTCGGTATCACCGATTGCCGCGCCTACCTCGCCGGCCTCGATTATGCGTTGACCGCCAGTCACCTCGCCGGGCTCACCGATTTCTTCCGCCGACTGGCCGCGCGCGGCCTGGTGCCCGATGGATCGCTCCAGTTCCTGCAGGTGGCGTGACCATGATCGACCGCACGACCCGCGAGTTCCGGTCCTACGTCGACCTGTACGAGCGGGCGTCGCTCCTCGAGCTGGGCCGCCTTGCCGACCAGGCGCGGTGGCGGCTGCATCCGGAGAACGTGGTCACCTACATCATCGACCGGAACATCAACTACACCAACGTCTGCGTCGCGGATTGCAAGTTCTGCGCATTCTACCGGCGACCGAAGCACGGCGAGGGCTACGTCCTCTCGTTCGAAGAGATCGGTCGCAAGATCGATGAGCTGAAGGCGCTCGGCGGCGTGCAGATCCTCATCCAGGGCGGTCACAACCCTTACATCCCGTTCGCCTGGTACCTGGATCTGATGCGGTACATCAAGCGGCACCATCCGATCCACATCCATGGGTTCTCGCCCTCGGAAGTCGATTTCTTCGCCGGCCGATTCGGGATATCGATCGAGGAGGTCATCCGCGAGCTCGTGGCCGCCGGGCTCGACTCGATCCCGGGCGGGGGCGGCGAGATCCTGGTCCAAGAGATCCGCGACCGCGTCGCGAAAAAGAAAGCGGGCGCCGACCGCTGGCTCGAAGTGATGGAGACCGCCCATCGGCTCGGACTCAAGACTTCGGTCACCATGATGTACGGTCTGGGCGAGACCCTCGCCGACCGGGTCGAGCACCTGTTCCGCGTGCGGGAGGTCCAGGCGAGGAGCGGGGGCTTCACCGCCTTCATCTGCTGGCCGCTGCAGCCCGAGCACACCGAGCTCGCCCATTTCGAGAAGACCGACGCGGTGACCTACCTCCGCACTCAGGCGATCGCGCGCATCGTGCTCGACAACGTGCCCAATATCCAGGCCTCGTGGGTGACGATGGGGCCGAAGATCGGCCAGGTGGCGCTCACGTTCGGCGCCAACGACTTCGGCTCGCTCATGATGGAGGAGAACGTCGTCTCCGCTGCGGGGACGACGTGGCGGATGACCCTCCCCGAGATGCAGCGCCTCATCGCGGACGCGGGCTACGTGCCGCGCCAGCGGCGCCAGGACTACAGCGTGATCGAAGAGGCGGCCTGAGAGTGGCCGACGTGCTGATTGTCGTCGGCTCCGAGAGCGACAAGCCGCGTATCGAGCCCGCCTTCGAGGTCCTGAGCAAGGCGGGCGTTTCGTACGAGTTCCACGTGTCCTCCGCCCACCGGCAGCCCGACCAGACCGCGGACCTCGTGAAGGGCGCCCGGCGGAAGGGCTTCCGGGTGGTGATCGCCGGGGCGGGGCTCTCGGCGGCGCTCCCCGGATTCGCCGCCTCGGTCACCGATCTCCCGGTGATCGGCGTGCCATTCGCGGTCGGGCCGCTGAACGGGCTCGACGCGCTGCTCGCCACGGCGCAGGTGCCCGGCGGCGTACCGGTGGCCTGCGTCGGGATCGACAACGCCAAGAACGCCGCTCTGCTCGCGGTCCGCATCCTCAAAGCCTGACATGCGGGTCGGGATCGGGTACGACTCGCACCGATTCGCCGAGGGGGAAGGCCGTAAGCTCGTCCTCGGCGGCGTGGAGATTCCCTACCCGCGCGGGCTGGTGGGGCACTCGGACGCCGATGCGGTCGCGCACGCCCTGACCGACGCCATTCTCGGTGCGGCCGGTCTGGGCGACATCGGGCAGATGTTCCCCCCGACGGACCCCCGCTGGCGCGAGGCCGATTCCCTCGATCTGCTCAAGCGCGCGTACCTGCGCGTGGTCGAGGCGGGTCTCAGCTTCGTGAGCGCCGACATCACGGTGATCATCGAGCAGCCCAGGCTCGCGCGCTATCTGGACGACATGCGCGAGAACCTCGCCGGCGCGCTCGTGAGCGGCTACTCGACCGTCTCCGTTAAAGCGAAGACGAACGAGGGGATGGGGTGGATCGGCACGGGCGAGGGGGTCGCGGTGCTCGCCGTGGCGCTGCTCGAGCAGGTCCGCGTCTGAGCGATCTTCTCGCATTCCTCGAGGGCCTGCCGCCCGGACCGCTGTACGGCCTGATCACGGCGCTCGCGGCACTCGAGACCTTCATTCCGCCGCTGCCCGCGGACACCGCCGTGGCGCTCGGTGCGTTCCTCGCCGGCCGTGGCAGGCTCAACCTCTGGACGGTCTTCGGTCTCACCTGGGCGGCGAACGTCGCGTCGGCGTCCGCCGTCTACTGGCTGGCGCGACGCTACGGACGCGACTTCTTCAAGGGACCGACCGGCCGGCGGCTGCTCACGCCGCCGGTGCTCGCGCACATCGAAGCGCAGTACCAGCGGCACGGGACCTACGGGATCTTCGTCTCCCGCTTGCTCCCCGTGTGGCGCGCCGTCGTCCCCCCGTTCGCCGGCATCGCCGGACTCTCCGCGCCGCGCGCCCTGATCCCGCTCGCCCTCGCCTCGGCGCTGTGGTACGGCGTGCTGACGGTGTTCGTGGCCACCCTGGGAACGAACCTCGACGCCGTCGTGGCGGTGCTCGCCCACGTCAACTGGCTGCTTGGCGCGGCCGCCGTCGGCGCCCTCATATTTCTGGCGGTGTGGATCGTGCGTCGGCTGAAGCGCTGACGCGCACCGTCGAAGGGAGCACCGCCATGAGCGACGCGTCGAGCGATACCTCCGGTGTCGGTTTCCCCCCACCCCTCATCTACGCCGGCGGGTTCGCCGCTGGGTACGGCGCCCACCGTCTCCTGCCGATACGCTTGTGGCTGGAGCCGACCGTGGTCCAGAGCCTGCTCGGCTGGGGACTCCTCGTCGGGGGAGTGCTCCTCGCCGTCAGCGCGGCGTACCTGTTCCGCCGGGCGGGCACGACGCCCAATCCCGCCAGGCCGACCTCGGCGCTGGTGATCCGGGGACCGTACCGCGTCACGCGCAACCCGATGTACGTTGGTATGGCCACGCTGTACTGCGGCGGCACGCTGCTCCTGAACGACCCGTGGCCGCTCGCGTTCCTTCCCCCGGTCATGGCGCTGGTCCAGCGCCGCGTGATCGCTCGGGAAGAGGCGTACCTCGAGCGCAAGTTCGGGGACGTGTATCGGGCCTACAAAGCGCGGGTGCGCCGGTGGATCTGACGACCGAGGCGGCGTTCCGCGTCGAGCAGTTCCGCGACTTCCTCGCGCTGGAGGCGGGGGACAGCGCCCACACCGTCGCGAACTACCTCCGCGACGTCCGGCGGCTCGCCGGCTACGCCGGGACGAAGGGAGCGCGCCGCCCGGAGGACGTGACGAGCGGGCTGCTGCGCGAGTTCGTCTACGCGCTCAAGGATCTGGGACTCGCCCCGGCGACCATCCGCCGCCAGATCTCGGCCGTCCGCACGTACTACCGCTACCTGGTGGCCGAAGGCCACGCCGCGCGCGATCCGAGTGAGCGCCTGGAGTCGCCGCGGCAGTGGCGCCGCCTGCCGACCGTATTGTCGGTCGCCGAGATCGAGCGCCTGCTCGCGGCACCCAACGCGGACGAGCCGCTCGCGATCCGCGACGGAGCGCTGCTCGAATTCGCGTACGCGACTGGTGCCCGGGTGTCCGAGCTCGTGGGCCTCAAGCTGCAGGACGTCCTGTACGAGGATGGGCTCGCCCGCATCTTCGGCAAGGGCTCGAAGGAGCGCATCGTGCCCGTGGGCCGCCGCGCGCTGGGCGCGGTGGCGTTGTACGCACGCGAGATCCGCCCGCGCCTCGACCACGGAAAGGGACGCGGGCTTGTGTTTCTCAATGCCCGCGGCACGCCCCTGTCCCGGGTGAGCGCGTGGACGATCATCAAGCGGGCGGCCCGGCTCGCGGGGCTGACGAAGCGCGTGACGCCGCACACGCTGCGGCACACGTTCGCGACACACCTGCTCGAGGGCGGCGCGGACCTGCGCGCCGTTCAGGAAATGCTCGGGCACGCGGACCTCGCCACCACGCAGCTGTACACGCACGTCGACCGCGACTACCTGCGGACCGTGCACAAGACGTTTCACCCCCGGAGCTGAGCCGTCCCGTGTCCCGGGCGTTCGTGAAGGAAGATTCCGGCGAGCCGGGGCCCCGCCGGAACTATGGGCTCCCACCGCGCGACGACCCCGGGTTCGACGCCGCGGCGGCCGAAGCGCTGCTCGAGGCGGCTCGAGCGGGCGAGACCGGGAGTGCCGAGCAAGCCACCGGTTACTACTGGGGGGAGCCGAAGCTGCGGTCGCACGTGAAGCGGATTCTGGAGGGCGCGCGGGCCGCGGGCGACGAGCGGCTGGAGCAGCTGGCCAAGCGCTTCCTGAGCTGATGCCCGAGCTCCCGGACATCGTGTGCTACCTGCACGCGCTCGAGACGCGGGTGGCCGGGCAGCGGCTCGAGCGCCTCCGGATTGCGAGCCCGTTTCTCCTACGCACCGCCGATCCACCTCTGGCCGATCTGTCCGGGCGCGCGATCCGCGGCGTCCGCCGCCTCGGCAAGCGGATCGTGTTCGCATTGGACGACGCCTACTTCGTCGTGCTGCATCTGATGATCGCCGGGCGGCTGCACTGGAAGCCCGTCGCCGCACCCATCCCCCGCCGCGCGGGGCTCGCCGCGCTCGATTTCCCGAGCGGCACCTTGCTGCTCACCGAAGCGAGCACGAAGCATCGGGCGTCGCTCCACGTCGTCCGGGGCGAGCGCGCGCTCGCCGCCCACGACCCCGGTGGACTGGATGTGCTCGGCGCGACGCTCGAGCAGTTCCGAGCGGCGTTGGCCCGGGAGTCGCACACGCTCAAGCGCGCGCTCACCGACCCCCGGTTGCTCGATGGCATCGGCAACGCGTATTCGGATGAGATCCTCCACGCGGCCCGTCTGTCGCCGCTCCGCCTCACGTCGCAGCTCACGCGCGAAGAGAGCGAGCGGTTGTTCCGAGCCGCGCGGGAGACGCTGGCGACGTGGATCGAGCGACTGGGCGCCCAAACGGGGGATGCGTTCCCCGAGAAGGTGACGGCCTTCCGGAACGGGATGGCCGTCCATGGCCGGTTCAAGAAGCCGTGCCCCGTGTGCGGATCCCCGGTACAACGCATCCGCTACGCCGCGGACGAGGTGAACTACTGTGCCACCTGCCAGACGGGCGGCCGGCTGCTGGCGGACCGATCCCTGTCGCGGCTCATGAAGGAGGATTGGCCACGCTCGCTGGAGGAGTGGGAGGAGCGCGCCGCTTCACCCACGACCGAGGGGTGACGTGACCCGGGCGCTGCGCCGCACGTCGCTCGCCCTCGCGGCGGTCGTGGGCCTGGCCGCTGTCGGGTTTTTCGACTTCGTGCCCGCGTACATGGACGGGCGGCTCAACCGCGTCGCCTCGCACCCGCCGTACGTCGTGTCGGAAGCGGCCACCCGACTCCATCGCCAGCTCACGATCGCGGATCTGCACTCCGATGTCCTCCTCTGGCCCCGCGACTTGCTGCGCCGGAATCGCCGGGGACACACCGACGTGCCTCGCCTGATCGCCGGCAACGTTGCCCTGCAGGTGTTTTCGGCCGTCACGAAAGTCCCCAGGCGGCTGAACTACGAACGCAACCCAGCAACATCGGACCAGTTGACGGTCCTCCTCGTGGCGCAGCGCTGGCCGCCGGCCACCTGGACCAGTCTGAGTCAGCGAGCGCTTTACGAAGCCCGGAAGCTGCGGGCGGCGGCGGCCCGGTCCGGGGGGCGGCTCGTGCTCGCCGAATCTCGCGAGGACTTGCAGCGGTTTCTCGCGCGACGGGCGGCCGACCAGGGGATGACCGCCGGCGTGCTCTCGATCGAGGGACTACAGGCGCTCGACGGTCGCCTCGACATCGTGGACACGTTGTACATCGCGGGCTACCGCATCATGGGACTCGCGCACTTCTTCGACAACGAGGTGGCGGGCTCCGCGCACGGTACGGCCCAGGGTGGTCTGACGCCGCTGGGCCGCCAGGTCGTGCAGCGCATGGAAACGCTCGGCATCCTGGTGGACCTGGCGCACGCATCGCCGCGCACCGTGGACGATGTCCTCGCCATCGCAAGAAGACCGGTCGTGGTGACGCACACCGGCGTGAAGGGAACTTGTCCGGGACCACGTAACCTGAGCGACGACCAGATCCGACGGATCGCCGCGACGGGGGGAGTCATCGGGATCGGCTACTGGGACGGTGCGGTTTGCGAGATCGATCCGGCGTCGATTGCCCGCGCGATCCGCTACGCCAGCCGGATCGCCGGAATCGATCACGTGGCCCTCGGGTCCGACTTCGACGGCGCTACGCGAACGTACTTCGACGTGAGCGACCTGGTGCTGGTAACGGATGCTTTGCTGGCCGCGGGGTTTCGCGAGGACGAGATCCGGCGCATCATGGGCGGCAACGTGGTGCGCCTGCTGCTCAACGCGCTCCCGCGCACTGGACAGGTCGCCGATCGCCGTTAGCTTGCGCCCATGCTGTTCGTTCTCGACAACTACGACTCCTTCACCTACAACCTCGTCCAGCTGTTCGGCGAGCTCGGTGCGGAGCCGCTGGTGTACCGTAACGACGCGCTCACTGTGGAGCAGGTCCTCGCATTCAAGCCCACCGCGGCCGTGCTGTCGCCGGGCCCGTGCACGCCGGGGGAAGCCGGCATCCTGGTGCCGCTGGTGAAGGCCCTCGCCGGCAAAGTGCCGGTGCTGGGCGTCTGCCTCGGCCACCAGGCGATCGGCGAGGCGTTCGGCGCCCGCGTGGTGCGAGCAGACCGCCTCATGCACGGGAAGACGTGCGAGGTGATCCATGAAGAGGATGAGCTGTTCGAGGGCATCCCCAGTCCCGTCACCGGCATGCGCTACCACTCCCTGGTGGTGGAGCCCGCGTCGCTCCCCAAGGACTTGGTGATCACCGCGTGGAGCGCCGACCGGCCGAAGGATGCGGAGATCATGGCGATGAAGCACCGCCGGCACCCGATCTACGGCGTGCAATTCCATCCGGAGTCGATCGGCACGGACCACGGGAAGCAGTTGCTCGAGAACTTCCTACGCATCGCACACGCCACGGTGTAATGGGTCTAACCCGCATCTTCTCAGCCGCTTAGGTCCAGGGCTAGACGCCACGGCACGGATTTTGTATGTTCCCCCGTGCCCGTCCTCGGCGTCGTTCCGGCGCGGCTGGGCTCCAGCCGCCTCCCTCGCAAGCCACTCCTGTCTCTGGCAGGCGAACCCCTCATCCTTTGGGTCGTCCGGCGAGTCGTTGAGGCGGGCGTGTGCGAACGCTTGGTCGTCGCGACCGATGCGCGCGAAATCGCAGCGGTCGTGGAGCGAGCCGGGTACGAGGCCGTGCTGACCTCCGCCGACCACCAGTCGGGTACAGAGCGAGTCGCAGAAGTCGTTGGAAGCAAATCATTTAGTTCATACGACGTGGTGCTGAACGTGCAGGGCGACGAGCCGCTCGTGGCGCCCGCCGCGCTGCACGGCGCCGTCGCGCGGGTGCGGCGCGGGGCTCCGATCGGCACCGCGGCGGGGGATCTCGAGCGCGCGCTTGCCAGTGATCCAAATCGTGTCAAGGTCGTGACAGACACGGGGGGCCGGGCGGTGTATTTCTCGCGGGCGCCGATCCCGTTCGATCGCGATGGCACGGGCGACGTGATCTACCATCAGCACGTGGGTGTCTACGCCTACACCCGCGAAGCGCTGGAGCGCTGGATCCGGCTCGCACCGGTGCCGGAAGAGCGGTGGGAGCGGCTCGAGCAGCTGCGGCCGCTGTTGCACGGGATTCCGATCGGCGTGGCGCTGTTCTCGGGGCCCGCGGCGCCCGGCGTCGACACTGCGGACGACTTGCGGTACGCGGAAATACAGTTGACCCGCCACCTGAAGGAGGTGAGTCCGTGAGTTCGACGAAGTACATCTTCGTGACCGGCGGCGTCGTGTCGTCGCTCGGCAAGGGCATCGCGGCCGCCTCGCTCGGCCGCCTCCTGGTGGAGCGGGGCCTCCGGGTGACGATTCAGAAGTTCGATCCCTATATCAACGTTGATCCCGGCACCATGTCGCCGTTTCAGCACGGCGAGGTGTACGTCACCGACGACGGCGCGGAGACCGATCTCGACCTGGGCCACTACGAGCGGTTCATCGACCGCTCGTTGTCGCAGGTGAATAACGTCACCACCGGGCGGATCTACCTGTCGGTAATCACGAAGGAGCGGCGCGGCGAGTACCTCGGGTCCACCGTACAGGTGATCCCCCACATCACGGACGAGATCAAGGCCTCTATTCGCCGACTCGCACCCGACCACGACGTCGTGATCACGGAGATCGGTGGCACCGTGGGGGACATCGAATCGCTCCCGTTCCTGGAGGCGATCCGCCAGTTCCGCCAGGAAGTCGGCCGCGACAATACGCTGTTCATCCACCTCACCCTCGTCCCGTTCATCGCCGCCACCGCCGAGCTCAAGACCAAGCCGACCCAACACTCCGTTCGAGAGCTGATGCAGATCGGGATCCAGCCGGACATCCTGGTGTGCCGCACCGAGCGACCGCTCTCGGAGGAGCTCAAGCGCAAGATCGCGCAGTTCTGCAACGTGGACTTCGGCTGCGTGGTCGAGAGCCCGGATGTGAAGTCGATCTATGAGATCCCGCTCAAGCTGCACGAGCAGGGGCTCGACCGGGAAGTGTGCATGCGGCTGCACCTCGAGACGAAGGAGCCCGATCTGCGCGCGTGGGCGCAGATGGTCGAGAAGATCCTGAACCCGGTCGACCGGGCACGGATCGCCGTGGTGGGGAAGTACACCGAGCTCGCGGACAGCTACAAGAGCATCCACGAAGCGTTGGTGCACGGCGGCATCGCGAACGAATGCGGCGTGCAGATCGATTGGATCTCGTCCGACCGCTTCACGGACCAGGCGGCCGCGGGCGAGCTGCTCGGCACGTACGACGCGTTGTTGGTGCCCGGCGGCTTCGGCGTACGCGGCGTGGAAGGCATGCTCGAGGCGATCCGCTGGGCGCGCGAGCACAAGCTCCCGTTTCTCGGGATCTGCCTCGGATTGCAGGCGGCGATCATCGAGTTCGCGCGCGACGTGGTCAAGCTTCCCGATACTAACTCGAGTGAATTCGCGCCCGAGTGCGAGAACCCGGTGATCGCGCTGATGCGCTCGCAGGAAGGCATCCAGGAAATGGGCGGCACGATGCGGCTGGGGGCGTACCCCTGC
>QHTS01000384.1 GCA_003220905.1 Gemmatimonadota bacterium
CCAGCTTCCCGTCCCAGCTGTCGAGGATCGCGAGTCGGTACAAAGCCCGCTCGTTGGACGAGTCGGCTGCGAGGACGCGCTCGTAGCTCGCGCGGGCGGCGGGGTAATCCCCTCGCTGAAACGCCTGGTCCGCCGCCGGCAGCTGCGCGGCCAGGGGGGGGCGGACCAGTAACGCGAGAGTCACCGCCAGGGCGAGGTGGCGCGTCACCAGGACCCCCATACGTCGCGCATCGCCTCGTACGCGGGCTTCAAGCGCTCGTGCCACGTGGGTACCTCCCAGGTCGGCCAGGCGTAGGTCTGCCCGGCGCCGAGTCGCGTCACCACGCCACCACGGGATCGGTCCAGTGCCGCCACGTCGAACCGAAAGCCATCGGTCACCGTGGTCTCGAACGTCCCGTTCCGTCGGTAGCGCACCATGACGTGGCGCGAGGACGGATCGGTGACGTTCAGGAGCGCCCAGGCAATCCGCACCTCCACGAGCCCCGCGGCGCGCTCGACGTACCAGTCGGCGAGGCTCGACTCCTGCGCCCGGCCGTAGCGCAGCCGCCCGCGGTTCACCCCTCGCGCCGAGTAAGTCCGACCGCTCCGCGCGATACGCCAGCGGTTGGTCGTGACGAACAACGAATCGAAGGCCCCGTCGCGGCCGGTCTTGTCCACCGTCGCCGCCTCATGATACAAAAGATCGAGCCCCGTCGGCCCCATCCCCTTCCGTGGCCCCCGGAAGGGGTTGTACCAGGGCGCCACCATGAGCTGCGCGTCGCTCGTGTCGTTCAGAACGAGCGCGAACTCGCATCCCACCTCACCTGTCGGCCCCGCGACGTCCGGCAGCCGGAACTGGCCGCGGTCCCGGCGGTACGTGTCGATCCCGATGACGTAGCGGGCCGACTCGAACGCCGGTCGGCCGGCGAGCGCGACGTACAGATAAGACGGGTCGGCCCCGACGCGCAATACGAGCGAGTCGGCACGTGCGAGCACGGGGAGCGCCCGCCACACAGCCGGGTCGCCGCCGGGCGCGGGCGTCGCGTCCCCCGACGCCCCGCCGTACTCGCCCATGAGCCCGTAGTGCTGCTCGGCGTCCTCCACGTTGTGCCACAGGCGACTCCGTTCCGCCGGGACTTCCAGGTCGATCGTCACCCACGTGTGCTTGAACCATTCGTCGAGCCACGCGAACAGCACTCCCCCTGCCGCGCCCGCCGCGCGCACCTCCCGCGTGAGCCGCGCGTCGATGTCCGCCATCGCGCGCTCGTCGTGCCCGCCGTGGCCCATCCCGTCGGCCTGTAGGTGCGACACGCCCCGCGAGGAGGGAACGCCGTACTCGGCGATCAAGAGCGGTCGCCCCGCGTGATGCTGCGTGAGGCCGCGCAGGTAGCCGAAGTAGCGAGACCGGCCCTCGGCCGATCCCACCGCGCCGTAGGCCGAGTCGAGATCGATGAAGTCGGGATAGTAGGGGTACGCGTGATACGACGCGAAATAGCCGGCCAGGTTCGCGGAGGTAGCGCGCACCAGCATCGCGTCGAGCGATTCGCGGTCGTTGTCGTATTCCTTGAGACGCGGATTGGGCGGGAACCCGTGGCGGCGACGGAGCCGCTGCTCCTCCTCGAGCGTGGGCTCTGTCGGGTGGGAAAGTGGGTCGAGGGTGGGCCAGTTGGTGTATGCGATGGGCCGCTGGGCGTGATACGTGTCCCACTCGTAGGTGAGCAGGTAGTCGCACTGCTCCGCCATCCACGCGTCGGCGGGTGTGCCCCGATCCAGCGCGAGAAAGCGACCCGCGAACGCGGTGCGATCGCGCCGCCGTGCGTTGTAGGCCCGGATCGAAACCGGCTCCCACTCCCGGCCGATGATGAACCCCAGGGCGTGATCCGACACGTCGCTGTCGTAGCGGCCGAAGGCGTGGCCCGGCCGGGCCGCGATGAGCGCGTGCCCGTGCAACAGATCGACCACCCGGCGCATCTCGGCGCGGAACCCCGCCTTCCAGGCCACGCCATCGTAGTCGTCGCCCGGGGGCAGCTCGGTCCACACCCCGTGCAGGAGCCACAGGGCGCGATCGGGGTGGGCGTCGTTCCACGCCCTGAGCGATCGGTAGAACGCGGGCGGAAGAATCGTGTAGACGCGGATCGCGTTGGCGCGCGCCCCGGCGATCAGCGCGAGCCAGCGGCTGTACGTCGAATCGTCGGTGGGAAACTCGGAGGGAAAGTGGCCGGGCAGTGCGACGCCGAGATTGATACCCTTCACGTAGAACGGCCGCCACCCACCCTGCGTGCGAATCTCTAAGCCCTCCCCCGCTGTCCGTACCGCCACCTCGGGGTCGACCGGCCGCACCACGGCGGGTAGGGCGAGCCCACTGTCGATCCCGAGCGCCAGGAGCTGGAGCTCCGCGTCCTCGTACTCCGGGGTGAGGCGTAGCGTGCGGCGCCACGCGTCGGCCGCCGACGCACGCTGGCCCTGGCGCGAGCGCGCGAGGCCGAGTCCGTACCACGCCTCGGCGTCGCTGGTATCACTCGCGACGGCGCCCAGGAAGCGCTCGGCAGCGGCGGCCGGCTGGCCCTGCCGCAGGCGGACGAAGCCGAGCCCCACTTGTGTGGCGTGATCACCTGGGCACAGGGAATCGGCGACCGCGAAGTGCGTCGCCGCCTGCACGATGGCCCCGCGGCGGTACTCCCCCCAACCCGCGGTCGCCTCGCGGGCCGCGGCCGCGGCGTGCAAGCACGGCGCGGGGACCTGCGAGGCGAGCGCCACGAGCAGCATGAGCATTGACGGGTGGCACAAGATAACAAGAGCCCCCGCGCGGTTGCCGCCCGATCTAGTGGAACGTCACCCCCAGCGCGAGCTGCAAGAGGGTCTGCTGCACGCCCGGGAGGAAAACACCAGCGCGCGGCGTGAGATTCCCGAGACTACCGAACGTGAAGTTGGCAACGGGCGTCAGAGACAGGTTCTCCCCGACCCGAATGTCGTAGCCAGTACCTGCGGTGAGGCCGAAACCCGTAGTGGCCGTGGTGTCCTCCCTGTACAGCGATACGCCCAGGCCGCCCTTCAAGAAGAACCCGCTGGCCAGCGCCGGATACGCATAGACCACAAACGAAGCGTTTCCGCTCGTCACGGTCGTGCCTTGGAGATCGTGCCTCCATCCGTTCACCTCGATACCCATGAGCACACGAGGGTCGGGAGTCGCACCCACCTTCACGTACCCGCTGGGACCGCCCTCGCCCGGAAAGTTCTGGCACGCGTCACATGTCCGGCCCAGCGACCCGTACCCAAGGCCGGCGCCGATCCAGAGACCCTGCCGCTTCTGCGCGTGCTGGGCCAGCCCGGTCCCCGCGGTCCAGATGGTGAGTGTGGCCCCTGCCACCAGCACGCGAGCCAATGCGCGCATGTCGAGCTCCAGTCGCCTGGGATGGTTCAACCTGGAGCCCCTGGGCCGGAGCGCAAGGCACTTCTTAATGGAAGGTCACGCCCACACCGACGTCGATCACGTGCTGCTTCCAACCCCTGACGGTCGCGAATCCCCCGCTGCTCAGGGGCACGTCGAAGTCTCCCAGGGCGCCGTACACGAAGTTCACGACCGGCGTGAGCGACACGTCGCGGCCGACCCGGATGTCGTACCCTACGCCGGCCGTGAGGCCCAATCCGGTGCCGTCTGACGCTGGAAACGTGTTTGCGTGATAGGTCGACAACCCGAGACCGCCGGTGACGAAGAATCCGCTCCTCGTGACGGGGTACAGATAGACCGACGCGGTGACATT
>QHTS01000385.1 GCA_003220905.1 Gemmatimonadota bacterium
CGCACCACCAACCGGATCTTCTCCGGATGCAGTAAAACGTCGGTAGTGGTGGACGCAACCACGGGGAAGATCGTGGCGACGATCGCGAACGGCGACGGAGTGGACGCCCTCGGGTGGGACCCGGTGGAGAAGCTCATCTACATCCCTGCGGGGCGCGACAGCACCGTCACCGTCGTGCACGAGGATGCGCCCGACCGGTACACGGTGGTGGCCACGGTTGCCACCATGCGGGGCGCCAAGACCATCAGCGTGGATCCGGTGAAGCACGTGGCGTACCTCTTCCAGCCGGAGTACGGCCCGGCGCCCGCGCCGGCCCCGGGCGCTCCGCCGCCGCAGCCGGGGGCCCGCCCCCCGCGGGGCCCGATCATCGCGGCGTGGTTCTTCGCGATCAGCCACTGATCGCGTTGCCGCCTCTCGCGTCGGACGACAGCGGCGACACATCACGGGAGCGGGAATTGTTCGTCCCTGGCGGTTTCGCGCAAGTGTAGGCCCGATATCCGTGCGCGTCGGCATTGACCTCGGCGGAACGAAGATCGAAGCACTCGCGCTGGCACCTGGTGGTCAGGAGATCGCCCGACGACGCGTGGCCACGCCACGCGATTACGCGGCGTCGCTCGACGCCATCGCGGGGCTGGTGCGGGAGCTCGACCGCGTGGCCGACGAGGCCGGCACGGTGGGCGTCGGCATCCCGGGGACGGTCGTGCCTCACACCGGGCTCGTGAAGAACGCCAACTCCGTCTGGCTCAACGGTCGGCCGCTCGGACGCGATCTCGAGGAGCGGCTCAACCGCCCGGTGAGGCTCATGAACGACGCGAACTGCTTCGCGCTCTCCGAGGCCGCCGACGGCGCGGCCGCCGGCGCGCACGTCATGTTCGGCGTCATCCTCGGAACCGGAGTCGGCGGTGGGATCGTGGTGGACGGCCGCTGCCTGCTGGGCGCGAACCTCATCGCCGGTGAATGGGGCCACAATCCGCTTCCCTGGCTCGGGTCCGACGAGTGGCCCGGTCCGCCCTGTTATTGCGGAAAGCGCGGCTGCGTCGAAGCATGGCTCTCCGGCCCCGCGTTCGAGCGCGACCACGCCGAGCATACCGGTCTCACGCTGTCGAGCCGCGAGATCGTCCGCGCCGCGACCGGCGGCGACCCGGGTGCGGCAGCGACACTGGCCCGATACCACGATCGTCTCGGCCGCACCCTCGCGTCGCTGATCAACGTGCTCGACCCCGACGTCGTGGTGCTGGGCGGCGGCATGTCGAACATCGCCGGACTGCCGGAAGCGGCGTCCGCGCTCCTCCTCCGCTATATGTTCGCGGCGGGCGCCCGTTCCGATCCCGTGGCCACCCGCGTCGTGCGCGCCGCTCACGGTGATTCGAGCGGCGTACGAGGGGCCGCGCGGCTCTGGCCCGCGAGCGCATGAGCCCACGCTTTGCGCGTTTCGCCGCGGCCCGCGCCCGCCTGGCGCAGTGGTACCGCTCCCTCGCCCAGTTCCTCAAGGTGACGGTCGGGGATGTGGCATGGGCCCCGCCTCCCTGGGTCGGATTCCTGCGGGCCCGCGCCGCGGCCCTTCGCGCCCGCGCCGCGGCGGACCCGCGCGCATTCAGGCGCAACGCAATCGCCGCAGCCGTCGGTTTCGTGGCCCTCGTGACCGCGCTCCAATTGTGGCGCCATCGCTCCCGGCCGGTGCGCACGGACTTCAGCGTGACCGCGCCGGCCGCCACCGACTTCACCGTCGATAACCCGAAGCCCAAGCCCCTCCGCGTGGTGTTCGAGTCCTCCGTCGCGCCGCTCCGGACCGTGGGCAGAGTGGTGACGACGGGTGTCGACATCGCCCCCAAGATCGCCGGTACCTGGCGCTGGGTTGGGGACCGTGAGCTCGTCTTCGATCCTGCCGAGGATTGGCCGGTGGGCCAGCAGTTCAGCGTGTGGCTCCACCGGAAGGGCCTCGTCGCCCCCACGGTCACCGTCGAGCGCTACAGCTTCGATTTCGCCACCGCGCCCTTTACCGCCACGGTTTCGTCGGCGGAGTTCTATCAGGATCCGGTCGATCCCAACCTCAAGCGGGTGGTGCTCAAGCTCACCTTCAGTCACCCAGTGGACACCGCGTCGCTCGCGAAGCAGGTCTCCCTCCGGATGGAAGGAGCGAGCGGCGGCTTGTTGCAGGGACTGCGGTCACTCCCGTTCACCGTGACCGCGGACCGGAAGCGCCTGACCGCGTCGGTACTCTCCGGCCCGCTCACCATTCCGGCGAAGGACGCGCTGATGCGGGTGACGGTGGACGCGGGAGTCCGTTCCAGCCAGGGTGGCCCCGGGACGGATGAGAAGCTTGGAGGACGGATCCAGATCCCCGGGCTGTTCAGTCTCGCGGTGCAGAACGCCCAGCTCACCCTCGTCCGAAACGAGCGATACGAACCGGAGCAGGTCCTCGTCCTCTCGACATCGGCCGATGTGGGCGAAAAGGACATGCAGCAGAGCGTCACGGCCTGGATCCTTCCAGTCCACAACCCGAGTACGCCGCAGGACCAACGGGTCCGCCCGTACGTGTGGGACCGACCCGAGATCATCGGCCCGGAGATCCTCGAGGCATCCACGCGGCTCACGCTCAGACCGGTCCCGGCGGAGCGCGAATACACCACCCGCCAGGCGTTTCGGTATGACGCCGACCCGGGCCGTTACATCTACGTCCGGGTGAGCAAGGGGCTGCGGTCGTTCGGCGGCTACGTCTTAGGCCAGACGTGGGACCACACCGCCGTCATCCCTCCGTTCCCCAAAGAGATCAAGATCCTGGGAAGCGGCTCGCTCTTGAGCCTGAGCGGTGACCGGAAAATCTCGATCTACAGCCGGGACGTGCCCGCGCTGCTGGTCGAGGTCGGCCGCGTCCTGCCCAATCAGCTCCAGCACCTCGTGACGCAGACGAGCCTGGTCTTCGGCACGACGGAGTTCACCAATTACGCCAACTTCGACGCCTCGAACCTCACGGCCCGCCAGGCCGACACGATTCCCATCCCGCCGCTCGGGCCCGGCAAGGCGCACTACCAGCCCTACGACCTGGCCCGCTACCTGTCCGGCGGTGCCGGTCCGAGGGGGCTCTTTCTCCTCTCGGTCCAGGGCTACGACCCGATCTCCAAGCGGACAACCGGCCCGATGGATCGCCGCTTGGTTCTCTTGACCGATCTCGGCCTGCTTGCCAAGAAGGGCGCTGACAGCGGCCAGGACGTCTTCGTGCAGTCATTGCGCACAGGTTTGCCCCTGGCCGGTGTCACCGTGGATGTCGTCGGCAAGAACGGCCTCACGGCGCTCTCGGCTGAATCCGATGCCGAGGGTCACGTGCGGTTCCCGAGCCTCAAGTCCTTCGAGCGGGAGCGAACGCCGGTGCTGTACTCCGTCCACCGGGGGGAGGATCTCTCGTTCCTTCCGATGGATCGCAATGATCGGGAGCTCGATCTCTCGCGGTTCGACGTCGGCGGGGTGTCGAATGCGCTCCAGGCGGACAAACTCTCCGCGTATCTCTTTTCTGATCGCGGCGTGTACCGGCCCGGCGATGCGTTCCACGTCGGCGTGATCGTGAAGCCGGCCGATTGGGCGACGCCGCTCGCCGGTATTCCCCTCGAGGCGGTCATCTCCGATGCCCGCGGCCTCGAAGTGAAACGACAACGGCTCAGGCTCTCCCCCCAGGGGTTCGAAGAGATCCAGTACACCACGTCGGAAGCTGCGCCGACCGGGACCTGGACGATCTCGCTGTACATCGTGAAGGATGGACGAGCCGGCGCGCTGCTGGGCAGCGTCACGGTGCAGGTGCGCGAATTCCAGCCTGATCGGATGACCATGGCCGCGCATCTCTCGGCCGAGTCGGTGAACGGATGGGTTTCTCCCGACGGCCTCACGGCGCGGATCACCCTCAAGAACCTCTTCGGGACCCCGGCCGCGGGCCGCCGCGTGACCGCGCGGGTGCAGCTGACGCCGGGCTTCCCGACCCTGCGGGGACTCGAGGACTATCGCTTCTCCGACCCGCAGAAGGCGAAGGAGACGTACTCGGACGAGCTGCCGCCCACCACGACGGATGCCGTCGGCGAGGCGCAATTCACCCTCGGCCTGGAGCGCTTTGCCCGGGCCACGTATCGCCTGCGCTTCATCACCGAAGGGTACGAGGCCGAGGGCGGTCGCACCGTCACCGCGGAGGCGGCTGTGGTGGTGTCGAACCAGCCGTTCCTTGTCGGCTACAAGCCGGATGGGGACCTGCGGTATCTGCACAAGGACACCGAGCGTGCCGTGGAGCTCGTGACGGTGGGGCCGGACGGCAAGCACCTCGGCGTCCGCAAGCTTCGCCTCGCGCGGATCCGCGTCACCTACGTGTCGGTC
>QHTS01000114.1 GCA_003220905.1 Gemmatimonadota bacterium
AAGGGCACGAGATAGGCACCGAACAACGGTCGTGCCACGGCCGGAACCATCCCCTGCTCCGCCGCGGCGCGCGCCACGGCCCCCGGCGCGAGCGCCAGCCCCGCCGGCGGCGCCGCCCGGCGCAGCCCCAGCAGTTGCACGAGGAGGAACCCCGCGAGCAGCACGCCCACCACGAGGCCGGCCGGACCCTTCAGGTCGGTGGGTCCCGGCCGGCCGAGATTGAGCAGCATGATCACGAACAGGAACAGCACCATGATGGCGCCGGCATACACCAGCACCTGGAGCACGGCGATAAACTGCGCGTCGAGCAGGACGAAGAGCGCCGCGAGCGAGAACAGCGTCACGACCAGCCACAGCGCGCTGCCCACAGGACTCCGACGGGTGATGCAGCCCAGGGCGCTCACCACGGCCAGTCCCGCGAACACCCAGAAGATGATCAGCGTCCCGTCCACCGCTTACTCACCCTTCGGATCGGAAGGATCCCACAACGTCGAGACCGGGTGCGTTTGCGCGCACAGCCGCTCGAGGTCGTACACGAACCGGTCGCGCGAGTACTCAGAGTTCTCGTAGTGCACGCCCACGTGGATCGCTTCCTCGGGGCAAACCTCCTGACAGTACCCACAGAACACGCAGCGGAACTCGTCGATCTCGTAGATCAGCGGATACCGGTTGCCCTGCTCGTCCTCTCCGGGCACGAGCTTGATACAGTTCGCCGGGCAGATCTGGGGGCACAGGCCGCACGCGACGCACTTGGCGCGCCCCTGCTCATCGGTGAGCATGCGATGCGTGCCGCGCCACCGCGGCGAGAGCGTCCAGTCCTTGCTGCTCTTTTCCTCCGGATACTGCATCGTCACTTTGGGCCGCCACAGGTGGCTCAAGGTGAGCGCCATGCCCTTGAGCGTAGCGCGCAGGTAGGAGACTTCGGTCCCCGGCCGCTTCATCACTTTCACGCCGATCGCCATCAGACCCCCCCCGCCCCCTCCTCGGCCGCCACCGAGCCGGCGATGATGTGGCCCCGGTCGAGCACGAAGAACAGGAGCACCGCGAGCAGCAGGTTCAGCCCGAACAAGGCGAGGGCGAAACGGGTGTCGTACGGCCAGCCGAGCCGGTCGTGCAGGAACCAGATCGCGGTCGCGATCACGGTGAGGTAGGCGAGCGCGAGGGGCAGCATGACCTTCCATCCGAGGGCCATCAGCTGATCGTAGCGGAAGCGCGGCAGCGTCCAGCGGACCCAAATGAAGAGGAACAGGAAGAAGATCGTCTTCAGGGTGAACGAGCCGAGCGTCAGCACGGTCTTGAGCGGTGTCCACGGGGGGGTGTTGTCCCACGTCGTGAACGGCACGTCCCAGCCACCGAAGAACAGCGTCGTCATGAGCGCGGACGCCGTGACCATGTTCGAGTATTCCGCGATGTAGAACATCGAGAACTTCATCGCGCTGTACTCGGTGTGGTAGCCGGCGATCAGCTCGGCTTCCGCCTCCGGCAGGTCGAACGGCAGCCGGTTGGTCTCGGCGAACGCCGCCACGATGAAGATGAAGAACGCGAGCGACAGCGGGAACACGTTCCAAGTGAAGAGCGACGCCGACTGCTTCGCGATGACGTCGGTGAGCGTCACGTTCCCCACGAGCAGCAGCACCGCGACCGTGCTCATCCCCAGCGCGATCTCGTAGGAGATCATCTGGGCGCTCGCCCGCAAACCGCCGAGCAGCGAGTACTTGTTGTTGGACGACCACCCCGCCAACACGATGCCGTACACGCCGAGCGAGCCGAAGGCCAGGATGTAGAGGAATCCCACCGGCAGGTTCGCCACGACCATGTCCACCGCCCCCCACGGCGTGGGGAGCGGGGCCGCGAACGGGATCACAGCGAACGTCAACAGGGCCGGGATGAAGGACATCGCCGGCGCGAGCATGAAGAGGACCTTGTCGGCTTGGGCGGGGAGCGTCTCCTCCTTGACGAGGTTCTTGAGCCCGTCCGCCGCCGGCTGGAGCAGCCCCTGCGGGCCGACCCGGTTCGGGCCGAGCCGGTCCTGCATCCACGCGCAAATGCGCCGCTCCGCGAGGGTGAGGAGCGCCACGCCAACCATGATGACCGTGAAGACCACCACGATCTTGATGATCGAGCCGACCAGGAAGAAGGTCATGCCGGCACCGCTGCCGCGGTAGGCGCTGGTGCTCCGGCGAACCCGAGCTGGGCGTAGGAGAGCCCGTGAAATGCCTCCACCGACGCCGCCAGCCGGTCGAATGCCTCGGCGGCCGTGCCGACCCGCCCGTCGTGTGCCCCGTCCAGCGTCGCGACCAGCTCGGAGAACACCCACCATGCCGGCCGCGTCATTCCCGGCGCGGACTTCGCCTGGAAGTAGCGCTGCACCCGGCCGTCCCGGTTCACAAACGTGCCCTCCTCTTCCGCGACGTTCGCGATCGGCAACACGGCGTGGGCGTCGCGGGCGCGCTCGGGAAACACCGTCCCGGCGTAGATGAGCGCCCCCGCGGTGCGTACGGCGATGTCCGGCTCATCGAGCACCAACACGACCGAGGCGGTCTCGGCCGCCGCCACGGCCGCCGCGTAGTCTCGGCTGTAGCCGAGCAGCTCGGCCCCCCGGCCGTTGGGCGCCCGCTCGGCGCGGAGCGCGAGGTTCGGGACGCCCGCGAGGGGCGCTTCCTCTCCCATGACCACCTGGAAGGCGCCGCTCCACTAGAGACCGCGGAACAGCTCGCGCACGAAGTACAGCGCCTCCGTCGAGGCCTTGGGGGAGACGAGGGCGACCGCCTTGCCGCCCGCCCCGCGCAGCCGGCTCGTCACGAGGTCGAACGCCTCGTCCCAGTCGGTGGCGTGCAGCTCGCCGCCCCTCCCCCGGCGCACCAGGGGGGCTTCGATGCGGTCCCCGCGGTTCATCCAGCGGTAGTTCATGCGCCCGTGGTCGCAGATGAAGTAGCGGTTCACCTCGAGGTTCGACCGCGGGCGCACGCGCACCACGACGTTCTCGCGGGTGTCCAGGGTGACGTTGCACCCCTGCGAGCAGCCGGTGCAGATGGAGGCCGCTTTGTCGAGCTCCCAGGCGCGCGCCTTGTGCAGGAAATCCTTGGAGAGGAGGGAGCCGACCGGACACAGATCGACGACGTTGCCCGCCCACGGATGGTCGAGGCGCCCTTCGGAATGGATCCCGATGTAGGCGCGGTCGCCGCGCTCCGAGACGTTGAGCACCGGCTCCTTCGCCACGTCCTCCATGAAGCGGACGCAGCGCGTGCACAGGATGCAGCGATTCGGGACGTACAGCACATCGGGGCCGAAGTCCTCGACCGGGTTGAAGCGCTTCGCGTAGTCGGGGCTGTACCGCGTGGCGGGGCGGCCTTCCTGGAACGTGAAATCCTGCAGCTCGCACTCTCCCGCCTGGTCGCAGATTGGACAGTCGAGCGGATGATTGATGAGCAGCAGCTCGAGCACGCCCATGCGGCCGCTTTTCGCCTGCGGCGACTGCGTGCGGACGACCATGCCCTCCGCCACCTGCGTGGCGCAGGCGATCTGAAGCTTCGGGGCCTTTTCGATGTCCACGAGGCACATGCGGCAGAGCCCAGCGACCGGCAGTCCCGGGTGGTAGCAGTAGTGCGGCACGAGCACGCCCGCCTGCTTGGCGGCCTCGATCACGAGCGTCCCCTTGGGAACGCTCACCGCGACGCCGTCGATCGTGAGGTTGACGAGCTCGTCGGCCATCAGGCTACCATGACGGGCTTGCGGCGTCCCGCGACATAGTCTTCGAATTCCTTCTTGAACTTCTTGATCCCGGACACGACCGGGGCGGCGCATGAATCCGACAGCACGCAGATCGTCTTGCCGGTCATGTTCTCGGCGAGATCGAGCAGCAGGTCCAGGTCGGCCGTCTTCCCCTGCCCCGACAGAATCCGCTCGAGGATCTTCGTGGTCCACGCGGTGCCTTCGCGACACTGGGTGCACTGGGCGCACGATTCGTGCGCGTAGAACCGGGCGAGTCGCATGATTTGGTAGACCATGTCGGTCGAATCGTCGAACACGATCACGCCACCGGAGCCGAGCATCGAGCCCTTCTCGACCACGCCCTCGTAGTCGAGGAGGCAGCTCTCGGTCTCCTCGCGGTTCAGGATTGGCACCGACGAGCCCCCGGGGATGCACGCCTTGAGGGTCCGGCCGGGCGGCATCCCACCACACAGGTCGTAGAGCAAGTCCTTGAGCGGGAAGCCCATCGTGACTTCGTAATTGCCGGGGTTCTGCACGTGGCCGCAGACGGAGAACAGCTTGGTGCCGGTGCTTTTCGGGGACGCGAGCGACAATCCCTTGTACCAGGCCGCTCCCTTTTTGAGGATGAGCGGCACGGCGGCGAGCGTCTCCACGTTGTTGATCGTGGTGGGCATGCCGAACACGCCGGCGGCGGCCGGGAACGGCGGCTTGATCCGGGGATTGCCCCGCTTGCCCTCGATCGAGTTCATGAGCGCCGTCTCTTCACCGCAGATGTAGGCGCCCGCGCCGCGGTGGAGGTGAAGCTTGATGGCGCCGAACACACCGGCGGCGGTCGCCTCGGCGAGGGCCTTCTCCATGACCGCCCAGGGCTCGGTGAACTCGCCGCGGATGTAGATGTAGACCACTTCGGCCTGGATCGCGTGCGCCGCGATGGCGGCGCCTTCGAGCAGCGCGTGCGGCGTCCACCGCATGATCTCACGGTCCTTGAACGTTCCGGGCTCGGATTCGTCCGCGTTCACGCACAAGTAGTGCGGCTTCTTCTTCTCCTTGGGCATGAAGGACCACTTGAGCCCCGTCGGGAAGCCGGCACCGCCCCGCCCGCGCAGCCCCGATTCCTTCACGCTGTCGATGATCCGGGCGGGCTCCATTGTGAGGGCCTGGGCGAGCATCTCGTAGCCGCCCCGTTTCACCCAGCCCTTGTACGTACGGGCGTCAGCGTCTCCGAAATGTTTGGAGAGGAGCACCGTTTCGCGAGCGTGCGGTTTGCGGGGGTAGCCCATTTACCTCCCCTCCCATCCCCACCGAGTGCGGAATGCGGAGTGCGGAATGCGGAATTGATAGACCCGGTTCGATCCCAGAAGTCGGGCTTCGGCCTCGAAGCACAGTCGATACATTCCGCACTCCGCATTCCGCATTCCGCACTTGTCTTTGCTCACTTGTACTTTCTCACGATCTCCGGAACCCGGTCGGGCGTCACGCTCTCGAGGAAGTCGTCGTTGACGAGCACCGGGGTCGC
>QHTS01000386.1 GCA_003220905.1 Gemmatimonadota bacterium
GAGCCGCCCACACCGCTTCGCGCCCGTCGTCCCGACGCACCGGCCGCGGTCGAGCAGGCGCTCGCGCGCGCGCTCGCCAAGGATCCGGCGGACCGGTTCGCGCGCGTCGCCGAGTTCACGGCGGCCCTGGAAGAGACGCGACCGGGAGCCGTACCGTCGCTCGTCGGCAGGACGCGCTCCATTGCGGTGCTGCCGTTCGTGAATGCCAGCGCCGATCCGGAGAACGAATACCTGAGCGACGGCATCAGCGACGAGCTGATCAACGCGCTCACCAAGGTCGACGGCCTGCGGATCGCCTCGCGCACGTCCGCGTTCGCCCTCAAGGGAAAGCCGCAGGACATTCGCGGCATCGGCGCGCTGCTCGGGGTCTCGGCCGTGCTCGAGGGGACGGTGCGGAAGTCGGGCGACCGGCTGCGCATCACGGCGCAGTTCACCGCCGCCGACGACGGGCGCACCTTGTGGTCGGAGCGCTACGATCGCACGCTGGACGACGTGTTCGCGATTCAGGACGAAATCGCCCGCACCATCGTCAGCACGCTGCGCACCACCTTCCTGGCCGACATCACCGACCCGACGCCGCAGCGCTACACCGACAACCTCGAGGCGTATTCGCTGTACCTGAAGGGCCGCTTCTGCTGGAACAAGCGGAGCCAGGAGGGTGTGCTCGAGTCCATCGCCTATTTCGAGCAGGCCATCGACCAAGATCCGGGGTACGCGCTCGCCTACTCGGGCCTCTCCGATGCCTACGCCCTCCAGGTCGACTACCGCAGCGTGCCCGTCGCCGAGGGATACGAGCGGGCTCGGACGTATGCCCTCAAGGCGCTGGCGCTGGACGACAACCTGCCCGAGGCGTACACCTCACTCGCCTGGGTCCTGTTCGCCTTCGACTGGGATTGGGATGGGGCGGTGCGCGCCTACCGCCGGGCGCTCGAGCTGAACCCCGGCTTTGCCACGGGGCATCACTGGTACTCGTTCGTGCTGCTCGTCACCGGCCAGGCGGAGCAGGCGCTCGTGGAAGCGCACGCGGCGCTCGAGCTCGACCCGTCGTCGCTCTCGGTGCGCCGTGGCCTGGGCTGGCTCTACTACTACACGCGCCGCTACGAGTCGGCGCAGTACCACCTGCAGCGCGCCATCGCGATGAACCCCACCGCGGAAGACACCTATCGCATTCTGGGCTTGGTGCTGACGCAAGCGGGCGCCTACGACGAGGCCGAGCGCGCCTTCCGGGAGGCGATCACCCTGTCGCCTGATCTGTCCTACGCCACCGCCGGGGTGGCCCACGTGCTGGCGCTCAGGGGACGGCGGCGCGAGGCGGAGGCGCTGCTCGCCGAGCTCGAAGCCCGGGCGCGGGACCGCTATGTGTCACCGGTGGCGTTCTGCATCGGGCACCTGGGGCTCCGCAACATCGACCAGGTGTTCTTCTGGCTCGAGCGGGCCTACGAGGACCGGCGCGGCTGGCTGACGTATCTCAAGGTGGACCCGATATTCGACCCCGTGAAAGACGACCCGCGGTTCGCGGAGTTCGTGCGGAGAATGAAATTGTGATGGATTTCTCACTCGATGCGGCGGTAGAAGTCCTGACCCGTACGCCGGGCACGCTCAAGAGCATGCTCGACGGGCTTCCCTCCCCGTGGACGAGCGGGAAAGAGGGCCCCGACACGTGGAGCCCCCAGGACGTAGTCGGCCACCTGATTCACGGCGAAGAGACCGACTGGATCCCACGGGCGAAGATCATCCTCACCAAGGGGGAATCGCAGGCGTTCGAGCCGTTCGACCGATTCGCACAAGGCCGGCGATTCGCGGGCTGGTCGCTCGAGCGACTGTTGAATCGATTTGGCGAGTTGCGCGCCGAAGGTGTCGCGACGTTGCGGGGCTGGCACCTGACCCGGGAGCAGCTGGCCCTGCGCGGCCGGCATCCCGAGCTGGGCCAGGTCACGCTCTCGCAGCTGCTCGCATCGTGGGTCGTTCACGACCTCGGCCACATCGCCCAGGTCTCGCGCGTGATGGCCAAGCAGTACACGGCGGCCGTGGGGCCGTGGAAGGCCTATCTCCCGGTCCTCACGCGCTAGGTGGTTGACACCGCGGCGCCGCGGTGCCACGCTACCATCGACCGTCGAGCCCATGCGCCCTGTCAGCCGAACCGTCATCCAGACCGTCCCCGTGTCGATCGAGCGGGTCTTCGCCTTGCTGACCGATCCGGGTCGCATGGCCGAGTGGCTCCCGGGATGCGCCGCGACCCAGAGCGATAAGCCGCTCAGGAAGGGCGTCCGCTTCAAGGTGCGGTTCGGTGAGCGCACGACCGAGTTCGAGGTCGTGGACTTCACCCCGCCCACGACTTTCGGCTGGGTGGAGCGCGGTGAGCGGAACGGCTGGAAGACGTTCTTCCGGCTCGACCGGACGGCCCAATCGACCGCGGTGACGGTGCGGGACGTGTGGGCCCCGCGGTCACTGGTGGCCTGGCTGCGCGGCCGGCTTTTCGAGAAGCGCCGGGTGAACAGCCAGCTCGAAGCGATCCTCTCGAACCTCCGAACGCTCCTCGCGCCTTGAAGCGTCGGTCCATGCTGCGCCAGGTGGCCGCCGTCCTCCTCGGCGGCCTCCTGTTTGTCTATCCGCTCCACGGGCAGACGCTGGAGCTGCGCTTTCTCGATGTCGGCCAGGGCGATGCGGCGCTCATCGTCACACCTGAGGGGAAGAGAGTCCTGGTCGATGCCGGGCCCGGCGCGTCGCCCGTCGTCCCCTACCTGGAGTCACATCACTACGACACCCTCGACCTGATCGTCGCCTCGCACAATCACACCGATCACATCGGCGGGATGACGGACGTGATCGCGTCGACCGTGGTGCGCTCCTACCTCGATAATGGCATTCCCCATACCTCCGCCACGTACCAACGCACGCTGCGCGCGGTGGAAGCGAGTGGGGCGCAATACCTCCAGGCGACGGCGCGGACCATCACCGTGGGCTCCGCGCGTCTGAGACTCCTGCCGCCGCCCTCTCGGCAAGTCGATCAGAACAATGGGTCCGTGGGGATCCTGCTCGAGTACGGGGAGTTTCGGGCGCTCCTCACCGGGGATTCGGAGCAGTACGAGCTCGACTACTGGCTCCAGCACGCCTCCGTCCCGCGGGTGACAGTCGTCAAGGTCGCCCACCACGGCAGTCGGAATGGCACCACGGCTGCGTGGGTGCAAGCCACACGCCCGCAGGTTGCGGTGATCTCGGTGGGGGCAGGGAACTCCTACGGGCATCCATCGCCGCAGGTCATCGAGCAGTGGCGGAGCGCCGGCGCGCGGGTGTACCGCACCGACCGGGACGGTGCGGTGATCATTGAAGCCAACCGCGACGGCAGCTATATCGTGCTCAACGAATACTCCGGCCCGACGAGAGTCGCGCCGACACCACCGCCTACGATGCGGAGCGACTCGAGCAGCGAGCCGTCGGGTGCCTGCTGCCGAGTCTGCACGCGGGGGAAGGCCTGCGGCAACTCGTGCATCAATCGCGGCTACCAGTGCCGGCAACCGCCGGGCTGCGCCTGCGACGCGAGGCCATGAGCGAATGAGCGCGCGGCAAGCGTTCTACTCGGTCGATCGGCTCGAGCGAGCGGTCGCCGTGCTGGTCGGGGACGACGGCGTCGGGCTCGATGTG
>QHTS01000117.1 GCA_003220905.1 Gemmatimonadota bacterium
GGGCGGGCGGGACGTCACGGCGATGGAGATGACGAAGTGGTTCGACACGAACTACCACTACCTCGTGCCCGAATTCGAGCCGGGACAGGCGTTCCGGCTGTCGTCTTCGAAGCCGGTGGACGAGTTCCAGGAGGCGAAGGCGCTGGGTATCCACACCAAGCCGGTGCTGATCGGGCCGGTGACGTTCTTGCTCCTCGGCAAGGCCCGCACGGCGCGGTTCGACCGGCTCATGCTGCTCGACGCGCTGCTGCCGGTCTACGCGGAGGTGCTGTCGCGCCTTGCCGTCGCCGGCGCGACCTGGGTTCAGCTCGACGAGCCGTGCCTCGCGCTCGACCGCACCCCCGCCGAGCGCGCCGCGTTCGTGCGCGCCTATCGGTTCCTGGCGGAGCGGGCGCCGAAGGTCAAGATCCTCGTCGCCACGTATTTCGCGGGGCTCGACGACAACCTCCCGACCGCACTCGAGCTGCCGGTCGCGGGGCTGCACCTCGATGTTGTGCGCGCGGCCGGGGGGGGGCGCTTTGACGCCCTGCTCCAGGCGTGGCCGGCGGGGGGCGGGCGCGAAGGGAAGGTGCTGTCGCTCGGTGTGATCGATGGACGGAACATCTGGAAGGCGGATCTCCCGGCGGTGCTGCGCCAGCTCGAGGACGCCCTGGAGCGCGCTGGCGCGGCCCAACTGTGGGTCGCGCCGTCGTGCTCGCTGCTGCACGTGCCGATCGACCTCGATCACGAGACGCGGCTCGACAGCGAATTGAAGGGGTGGCTCGCCTTCGCGAAGCAGAAGCTCGTCGAGGTGGCGACCCTCACGCGGGCCCTGCGGGAAGGGCAGGAGAGCGTGACGGCGCAGCTCGACGCCAACACCCGCGCACTCGCGGGGCGACGCACGTCGCGACGCATTCACAATCCCGCGGTGAAGCAGCGCGCCCGGGGGGTCACCGAGCACGATATGCGCCGCAGGTCGCCCCACGCCGTGCGGCGGAAGAAGCAGCTCCGGCTTCCGCTGTTCCCGACGACGACCATCGGCTCGTTCCCGCAGACGGCCGAGGTGCGGAACGCCCGCAAGAAGCTGCATGACGGCAAGCTGGCGCCCGCGCAGTACGACGCATTCATCGCCGAGCAGATCACGCGGACGCTCAAGCTGCAGGAAGAGTTGGGACTCGATGTGCTGGTGCACGGCGAGTTCGAGCGCAACGACATGGTAGAGTACTTCGGCGAGCAGCTCGAAGGGTTCGCGTTCACCGCGCACGGCTGGGTGCAGTCGTACGGCAGTCGCTACGTGAAGCCGCCGATCATTTACGGCGACGTCTCGCGCCCCAAGGCGATGACCGTGCGCTGGAGCACGTTCGCGCAGTCCAAGACCGCGCGCCCAGTGAAGGGCATGCTGACCGGCCCCGTCACGATCCTGCAGTGGTCGTTCGTGCGCGACGATCAGCCGCGGGCGGAGACGGCGAAGCAGCTGGCCCTCGCAATCCGCGACGAAGTGACGGACCTGGCGGCGGCGGGGATTCGGGTGATCCAGATCGACGAGCCTGCGCTGCGGGAGGGCCTGCCCCTGCGCCGGGCGGAGTGGCCGGGCTACGTCGAGTGGGCGGTGAACGCATTCCGGCTGGCGACCGCCGGCGTGTCGGATGCGACCCAGATCCACACCCACATGTGCTACAGCGAATTCAAC
The DNA here is from genome assembly GCA_003220905.1 of Gemmatimonadota bacterium. Lineage (GTDB taxonomy): Bacteria > Gemmatimonadota > Gemmatimonadetes > Gemmatimonadales > GWC2-71-9 > AG41. Next base: position 1,670 of record QHTS01000117.1, read on the forward strand.
GACGTCATCCGCGTGATCGAGAAGATGGACGCCGACGTCGTCTCGATCGAGAACGCGCGCTCCGGGTCGGAGCTGCTCGAGGGGTTCAAGGAGTACCGCTATCCCAACGAGATCGGGCCGGGTGTCTACGACATCCACTCGCCCCGGGTGCCGAGCACCGCGGAAATCGTGCAGGCGCTCAAGCGCATGCAGGAGGTGCTCGGCGAGCGGCAGATCTGGGTGAACCCCGACTGCGGCTTGAAGACGCGCGGCTGGGAAGAGACGCTGCCGTCGCTCCGCAACATGGTTCAGGCGGCGCGGCAGATGCGGCCCGTACCTGCGTCCACGGGGGCAGCGGGTTAAGTTTCGATCATGAGCGCCGCCGACGTCCACATCACCGCCGAGCCGATCGACACGACGAGGCGCGCGGCTCTCCGCTCGCGGAGGCGATCTTTGCCATTCCGGGGGCGGACGTGAGCGAGGTCATCGTGTCGGGCAACCTCGTCACGGTGGTGAAGCGCAGCTCCGCGGCCTGGCCCGTGGTGGGAAAGGCGGTCGGCCACGCGATCCGCGCGGCGCTCGCGGGAGGCCAGGTGGCGGTGGCGGCCAAGCCTGCCGCGCCTGGCCCGCCGGGGAGTGCGACGGCGGACGATGCGTTGTACGAGCGCGTCGCCGACCTGTTCGACAGCCAGGTGAATCCCATGGTCGCCCGGCACGGCGGTCGGGTGGAGCTGATCGACGTCCAGGACGCCGTGGTGATGGTCCGCATGGCCGGCGGGTGCCAGGGGTGCGGGATGGCGGACGTCACCCTGCGCCAGGGCATCGAAGCGATGCTGCACCAGCACGTCCCGGACGTGAAGGGCATCGTCGACATCACCGACCACGCTGCGGGCTCGAACCCCTACTTCGCCGCCGCGAAGAAGCGGCGCGCCGGCTCGGCGCCGAGCTGACCGTCGCGTCCGAGCGGCCGAGCACCTTCGAGCGGGCCAACCCCACCGGACTCATCACACTCGATTTCGCCGACCCGACGCACGCCGCCGGGCAGGCGCGGGCGTTCGCGCGCGGGCATCTCGTGCACGGCGTCGTGGCAGTGGACGACGACACCGCGGTGGTCGCCGCCGCCATCGCGGAGGAGCTCGGGCTCCGGGGGAATCCGGTCGCGGCGGCTCGGGCGGCGCGCGACAAGCACCGGCAGCGGCAGCTGCTCGCCGCCGCGGGTGTGGCCGTTCCCCGGTTCGAGCTGCTGACGATCGGGGCGGACCCGGAGAGCGTCGCGCGCGGCGCCGCGTACCCGTGCGTGCTGAAACCGTTGCGGCTGTCCGCATCGCGCGGCGTCGTCCGCGCCGACACGCCGGCAGAATTCGTGGCGGCGTTCGAACGCATCAAGAGGATCCTCGAGGAAGCGGGATGCGAGATGCGGGATGCGGGAGGCGCAGGGCATCACGCATCCCACGTCCCGCATCCCGCATCTCGGTCGATCCTCGTCGAAGAGTTCGTGCCCGGTCGCGAGGTCGCGGTGGAAGGGCTCGTGACGCAGGGCGCGCTGCGCGTGCTCGCGATCTTCGACAAGCCCGACCCGCTGGACGGCCCGTTTTTCGAGGAAACGATCTACGTTACGCCGTCACGCCTCGCGCAGGCGGCACAGCAGGAAATCGCCGCGTGCGCGCAGGCGGCCGTCGGCGCGCTCGGACTCCGGGAAGGACCGGTCCACGCCGAGGTCCGCCACAACGACCGGGGGGCGTGGCTGATCGAGCTCGCCGCGCGGCCCATCGGAGGGCGGTGCGGCGCGGCGCTGCGGTTTGAGGCCCGGGAAACGGGAAAGGGGAAAGGGGAAACGTTGTCCCTCGAGGAGATCATCATTCGGCACGCGCTGGGTATGGACTTGCCGACCATGGAACGCGAACGACGGGCGTCCGGCGTGATGATGATCCCCGTACCCGGGGCGGGCGTCCTGCGGGACGTGCGGGGAGTGGGGGAGGCCCAGGCGGTGCCGCTCGTCGAGGAGGTCGTCATCACGATGCACCCCGGCCAGACGCTCGTGCCGTGGCCCGAAGGCTCGCGCTACCCGGGGTTCATCTTCGCACGGGGGGGGACGTCGGAGGCCGTAGAGGCAGCGTTGCGCGCCGCCCACGCCCGACTCGAGTTTCTGACGGAACCGGCGGACTGACCTACGCGGCCGTGGCGACGCACTCCAACCAGTTGCGCGGCACGGCGCACACGCCCGTCTCTTCCATCGCCCGCTCCAGCCCCTTCTCCAGAGCCGCGGAGCCCTCCTCGAGCGGCACGCCCGGCAGCGCTCCTTCAATGAAGAGGGAGAACCGGCCGATGTCGCGCATACTCTCGGGGGTCATTTCGATCCTCACCAAATCGACGGACGGGCGGGCGAACCCCGCCAGCACACACAGGTCGGAGTACTCTTCGGGCGTGAGGAACTGTCGCGCAACCGCGTGGTCCGAGTGCTTGACCTCAATACCGCGCTCCCGCAGCACCTGCACCGCCCGGACTACCCAGCGGCGCCAGAAGGCCCCCGTACCATCGACGTACGCGCCGTTGAAGAAGGTCGTGTTAAACGCAAAGACGCCGTCCGTCTTCAAGGTCTTGCGGATTTCAGCGATGACTTGCGCTTTGTCGGGCACGAGGTGGATTGCATTGAGGAACACGACCGCGTCCGCGGACGAGACGATGCGCGACACCCACTCGGCGCTGCCCTCCATGAACTTGACCACCTGGGAGTGGATCGCCGCACGCGCCTTCGAGAGTGCCGACGGAGAAGGATCGATGCCGATCACTTCTACGTTGCGCGCGTCGCCGCCCAGGCGCTCGAGAATGAGCTTGGTGACCGCGCCGGGGCCGCACCCGAGGTCGACGATCTTGCGCCGGCCGGGGCCGATGACCCGCTCCACAATCCACCGGTTGACGTCGGTGAAGAAGGGGTGACGGGTGAACGCTTCGAAGGAGAAACGCTCGTCGTCAGCCTGGCAGTGAACCGACATCCCACCTCCGCGTTCGAGCCTTCAAGATACACGACCGGGGCTGGATTCGCCTGGCTCGCTGCTAGTATGGGAATCTAAGTGACCTCTCCGAAACGT
>QHTS01000118.1 GCA_003220905.1 Gemmatimonadota bacterium
TCGCGGAGCGCTTCGTCTTCGTCACCGGCGACCGCGCGCGCGACGAGACGCGCCGCTTTCTCGACGAGTGCGGCCAGCCCGCGGTGATGAAGCCCTACGACTTCAACGACCTGATCAGCGCGATCGGGAAGGTGGCGGGGAAGGCGGACTGACCACCTCCGGCTCGTAGGCGAGTCGGATGCCGAACTGCTTCTCTACCCCGGCCCGAACCTCTTCCGCCAGCGCCAGGAGGTCCGCGCTCGTACCGCCGAGATTCACGAGTGCCAACGCGTGACGGGTCGAGATCCCTGCCCCGCTCCCCACGCCCCGGTATCCCTTGGGAAACCCTGCCTGCTCCACGAGCCACGCCGCCGGGACCTTCACGCCCCCGTCCGCCGGAAACGATGGGATCCCCTTCCAGCGCCTCTCGAGGTCGGCGAAGGCGGCGACCGACAGCACGGGATTCGTGAAGAACGAGCCGACCGACCGGGTGTTGGGGTCCGCGGGGTCGAGCACCATGGACTTGCTGCGGCGCAGCGTGAGCACAGCCTGCCGCACCAGGCGGACCGCCTCCGTCGGGGTAATCGTCTCAAGCCCGCCGAGGCCGGCCACGGCACGCTGCAGCTCGGGATAACGGATTCGTGGCTTCTGGTCAGGAGCAAGCCGCAGTGTCACCTCGAGCACGACGTACCGCCCGCGGTCCGCGCGCTTGAACCGACTGTCCCGATAGCCGAAGTCACAGTCCCGCGCGGTGAACGTTCGCCGCTCGAAGGTGGTCCTATCGAGACAGGCGACGCTCACCAGCGTCTCGGCGATCTCCTGCCCGTACGCACCCACATTCTGGATGGGCGTACCGCCCACCGTCCCCGGGATGCCCGACAGGCACTCGACCCCGGTCCAGCCGCGTTCCACCACGCTCTGCACCAGCGAGTCCCAATCGACGCCGGCGCCGGCACGGACCTCGGGGTTGGGCCTGTCGCGCCACCCCATCCCGCCGATGGTGATGCGCAAGACGAGGCCGGGGAACCCTGAGTCGAGGAAGACGACGTTGCTGCCGCCGCCCAGCACGTACACCGGCAGGCGCCGCTCGGCGGCGTAGGCAAGCGCCGCGCAGACCTGTTCCCCGGTGTCGCAATCGACGAAGTAGCGGGCCTTCCCCCCAAGCCCGAGTGTCGTGTACGGGGCGAGGGGCACGTGTTCGCGCAGCTGCACGCCCTCATCCTCCACGCTGTCGTCCAGTGTTGCGGTGCCGCGACGGTCACTCCATTACAAGACGCTTGCCTGGAATGTACGGCCTGCCAAACTTCCCATGATGATGGGAAAGCGCGCAGAGGCCGCCACTGCCACCCCCCGCGAAAGCGGGGACAGCTTCCGCCTGCTGGTCGAGGGCGTCCGGGACTACGCGATCTTCATGCTGGATGGCGCGGGACGCGTGTCCACCTGGAACACCGGGGCACAGCGCATCAAGGGCTACCGGGCCGAGGAGATCGTGGGGCAGCATTTCGCTCGCTTCCATCCTGCAGACGCGGTGGCGGCGGGCAAGCCGGCGCGGCTGCTCGCGCTCGCCGCGCGCGAGGGCCGCGCGGAAGACGAGGGGTGGCGAGTTCGGAAGGACGGCTCCCGCTTCTGGGCCAGCGTGACAATCACGGCCCTGCGGGATTCGGATGGCGCAGTCATCGGGTTCGCGAAGATGACCCGCGACATGACGGAGCGCAAGGAAGTGGAGGACGCGCTGCGTCGGAGCGAACAGAGCTTCCAACTGCTGACGGAAAGCGTTCAGGACTACGCCATCTTCATGCTGGACACCGAGGGGCGCGTCGCGAGCTGGAATGCCGGAGCGGAGCTCATCAAAGGATACCGCCCGCACGAGATCCTCGGCGAACACTTTTCCAAGTTCTATCCGCCGGAGGATGTGGCGCAAGGCAAGCCGCAGTGGGAGCTGCAGGTCGCGGAGCGGGAGGGCCGTCACGAGGACGAAGGGTGGCGTGTGCGCAAGGACGGCACGCGCTTCTGGGCCAACGCCGTGATCAGCGCAATGCGAGATGCGCACGGCGGGCTAGTGGGCTTCGCCAAGGTGACCCGCGATCTCACGCAGCGGCGCCGCGTCGAACAGGCGCTCGCGCAGTCGAACCAGGAGCTCGAGCGGTTCAGCTACTCGGTATCCCACGATTTGCGAGCGCCGCTCCGCGCCATCAACGGATACGCGCAGGCGCTGTTCCAAGACCACGCCGCCCAGCTCGATGCCGAGGGCAAGCGGCTTCTGACGGTGATCCGCGACAGCGCGAAGCTGGGCGGCCAGCTGATCGACGCGCTCCTCGACTACTCGCGCGTGGGACGCCAAGCGCTCAAGCGAGTTCCCGTCGACCTCACGGCGGTGGCTGAAAACGTGGTATCGGAGCTGCATCAGACCCAGGGCTCGGTCGCCGTGGAAGTGGTGCTCACACCTCTGCCCCCCGCGAGCGGGGATGCTGCGCTGCTCCGCAACGTGCTGATCAATCTGATCGGGAACGCCTTCAAGTTCAGCGCAAACCGGGCACATCCGAAGGTCGAGATCGGTGCGCAAAACGACGGAACCGAGGTCGTGTACTACGTCAAGGATAACGGCGTCGGATTCGACATGCAGTACGCGGAGAAGCTGTTCGGCGTGTTCCAGCGGCTGCATCGTCCCGACGAGTTCGAGGGCACGGGAGTCGGGCTGGCGCTCGCGCAGCGCATCATCCAGCGGCACGGCGGGCGGATCTGGGCGGAGGGTAAGGTCAACGAAGGCGCGACGTTCCGATTCACCCTGACGGGGGCGGTCTAGGTGTCGTAGGTCAGATTTCGCATTTCGGGGTTGCGCGGCCCAACGTCTTTTCAAAGATTGGGCAGCGTGACGGCTCCCGGCAGACGTCCCCTCCCCGCGCCGAAGGTCTACGGCGCCAAACCCAGCACCCAATCGAGCGACTCGAGCCCGGTCCTGGCCGGCATCATCGCGGGCATGGGCGCGGGGGTGCTATGGGCCTTGATCGCCTACCTCACACACTTCGCCTTCAGCTGGGGAGCTGTAGGCCTCGGCGCGCTGGTCGGGCTCGCGGTCCGCAAAGCGGCGGGTCAAGGCAATCCGTCGCTCGGGATCACCGCGGCGGCACTCGCCACGGGCGCCCTGGTCTTCGGCAAGCTGCTGATCCACCTGTTCGCGTTGCAGCCGATGATCGAGGACGAGATGCTCGGGAATCAGGAGGCGGTCAACGTGGCGTACTTCCTGGACATGGCGCACCGACGGGCGTTCTCGCCGGAGCTCCAGGCCGCGCTCCCCGAGGTCGTCTGGTCGGATTCGACGCTGTTGTCGGATTCCGTTCCGCGGCCGCTGCGCGCGCGCATGCTCCAGGAGGCGCTCGACAGCGCCCGGCGGGCACCGCTCGTGGAGCGGAAGGTCGTGGTGCACCGGGCGGTGAGCTCGGTGGTGAAGATCATCGGCCAGCAAGTGGGCTTTTCCAAGGTGTTCCGCGCGGAGTTCGACTTCTGGGATGTGCTTTTCATCGCGCTCGCGATATCGGCGGCTTGGAGAATCGCGTCCAAGAGCAGCGGGACTCAGCACGCGGCAACGGTCGAGGAGGAGCGCGCCGCGAGCCTGGCCGAGGAGCGCCGCAGGCGACAAGAGGAGGTCAGGCGGGCGCGCGGAGAACCACCGAGTTGATGCTGCGAGTGGGCCGACTCGGAATCGAACCGAGAACCTACTGATTAAGAGTCAGTTGCTCTGCCAGTTGAGCTATCGGCCCTAACTGCAAAAAAACGTCACGCAACGTCGTCAAGCAAAAACCGTCACGCGAAGGCGTCACGCCGAAAACCGTGGTCGTGAGGTCGACGTATTCCAGCGCGACGTCTTTGTGAAACGTCTGTGCGCGACGTTCTTACTTGACGCCTCTTTTCCGCTGCCCCCAAGGGGAATCGAACCCCTGTTCCCACCTTGAAAGAGTGGTGTCCTAACCGTTAGACGATGGGGGCTAAGAGCTTAGCGACGTCACGCAACAACGTCGAGCTACAACGTCGAGAGAATTCGTCGCGCAGAACCGTCCCCTCCCTCATCCCACGTCTCTGCGCGACGCTTCTGCGTGACGCCCCCCGCTCGACGCCTCTGCTTGACGTCTTCTTGGTGTTCATAGCGGTAACGGGATTCGAACCCGTGTTTGAGCCTTGAGAGGGCTCCGTCCTAGTCCCCTAGACGATACCGCCACAGCGCGGAAAAATATCACTAGCCGCCCGCACGGCACGCAACCCGACGGTTGACCTCGGCCGCGTTCTGCTTACCGTTAACCCGCCGCCGTCCCCAAGGGAGTGAGCGACCGTGCCGCGAGCCGCGCAACAAGCGACGCACCACTACGAGGCCGTCTGGAAGGTCCTGTCGTACGGCCTCCCCGAAGCCCCGATCATTCTCGCGGCGCTCATCTACACCCACGCCAAGTGGCTCCAGGATCTGGTCGCCCCCCTGGCGCCGTTCTTCCCGTACGCGGTGTTCGGCGCCGGTGTGCTCCTGGGCTGGCGCTTCCACCGCAGCCGGCTGCTGTTCGCCCTGCTCCTGGTGACGCTCGCCGACCGCACGCTGCTGTATTTCGCGGTGGGGCACGACCTGGCGCGCGACCGGGTCGTACTCCAGGCGATCGGCGTCCTGCTGCCGCTCAACCTCGCCGCCCTGACGCTCACCGCGGAGCGCGGGGTGCTCACGCCACCCGGACTCGCCCGGTTTGCACTCGTCCTCGGGCAGCTGGCGCTCGTGGCGATCCTGGACCGCGAGGCGGCGGGGGCGACGGCCGCGCTGCTGCACACGCGCCTCTTGCCGCAGTGGCTGTTCGGGTGGACCTCGCTCGCCGACCCCGCCCTGCTCGCTTTCTTCGTGGCAGGCGGGCTGGTGGCGGCGGCCCAGCTCATGTCGCCCACGCAAACGGGACGCTCCTTCGCCTGGGCGCTGATCCCGACGTTCTTCGGCCTCTCGACGGTGCGCCCCGGGAATCCCGGGTTCTCGACGTTCTACCTCGCCACCGCGGCGCTGATCCTCATCGTGGCGGTGGCGGAAGCCTCCTACCACATGGCGTACCAGGACAGCCTCACCGGGCTCCCTGCCCGACGGGCCCTGAACGAGGCATTGCTGCGGCTCGGCGGTCAATACACCGTGGCGATGCTCGACGTCGACCACTTCAAGCGCATCAACGACCACCACGGGCACGACGTCGGCGATCAGGTGCTCAAGATGATCGCCGCGAAGCTGGCGCAGGTGGGCGGGGGTGGGAAGGCCTACCGCTACGGCGGCGAGGAATTCGCGGTGATCTTCGCGGGGCGGGGCGCCGAGTCGTGCCTCCCCGACCTCGAGGGGCTCCGACAGACGGTCGATGACACGCGCTTCATCTTACGGGCCCGGTTCCGCTCCAAGAAGAAAAAGGAGAAAGTGTTGACCGACCGGGGCCCGGGGCAGCGCGTCCCCGTGACGATCAGCATCGGGGTGGCGGAGAAGAACGAGCGCCACACGAAGTGGGATCAGGTGGTCAAGGCGGCCGACCGCGCGCTGTACCGCGCGAAAGAGGGCGGCCGAAACCAGGTTCAGGCCTGACGGCCGGTCAGTCCGCGCTCTGCTCCAGCAGCTCGGACCGCGCCCGGCGCAGCCGCTCGAAGTGCGGCTTCTCGACCAGGTGGTAGAACGTGAGGATGGCACACTGGTCGAACAGCGCGGCGGCCAGGCCGAACGCGGACAAGGTCGCGAGCGCCAGGCCGTACACCGGCAGATAGCCCACCGTATACATCGGGTTTCTGAGCCAGCGATACGGCCCGCCTGCCTCGGTGACGGTTCGTTCGGTGGGCGTGAAGAAGTTGCGCCAGTAGTACCCGTCGCCCAACGTGGCCGCGGCCCACCACTTCGTCGCGACTCCGACCAGCGCGAGGACGGCGCCCACGGCGAACGCGAGGTCGTGCGGCAGCCCGACGCGGAGCGTGTTGGCGCTCACGAGACACAGCACGACGAAACTGACCGCGTCGTTGGCCATGACAAATGCCGCCGCGCGGCGGAAGCGCCGGAATGCCGGTTCCGTACCGTGGCGCCGGGTGAAGTGCGCGGTCCGGTCCTGCCGGTTGAGCGTGCGCCCGACGTACAGCACGTAGACGAGCCGGCTCGCGAGGTGGTAGGCGAGGGCGATCCAGGTCATTCGTGTTCCTCTACACCGAGCGCAACTGGTCCTTCACCGGGAGCTTGCGAATCCGTCGACCGGTGGCCGCGAAGATGGCGTTCGCGACCGCCGGCATCACCGCCGACGTGCCGGGCTCGCCGACACCGCCCGGCGCCTCCGTGCTCCTGACCAGATGCACCTCGACCACGGGTGTCTCGCTCATACGCAGCATCCGGTAGTCGTGGAAGTTGTGCTGCTCGACGCGCCCGTTCTTGATGGTGATCTCGCCCCACAGCGCGGCGGTGATCCCGAAGACGATCCCGCTCTCCATCTGGGCCTTCACGATGTCCGGGTTCACCACCGTCCCGCAATCCACGGCGCACACCACCCGCCGGACCCGCACGTCGCCCTGCTTCGACACGACGACGTCCGCGACCTGGGCGATATAGCTGCCGAAGGCATGCAGCAGCGCAATCCCGCGTCCACCGCCCGCCGCTACCGGACGACCCCAGCCGGCATGCTCCGCCGCGAGCTCGAGAACGGCCTTGGCGCGCGGGGACCGGTCGAGCAGGGCGCGACGGTACTCGAACGGGTCTCGCTTGGCCGCCGCCGCCAGCTCGTCGATGAAGCTCTCGACCACAAAGATGCTATGCGTCGGCCCCACGCCGCGCCAGAAGGCAGTGGGCACGCCTGGCGGCTCCTGACGGACGTAGTCCACCCGGATGTTGGGAAGCGCATACGGCGGCTCCGCGGCGCCCTCCACGGCGTCCACGTCGAGCCCTTTGACCATGGCGAACAGCTGGTGGACGCCGGCTGCCCGCATGACCCGGAGCGTCTTGGGAAAGAGCTCGTTGACCACGCGGGCCATGATGGAGGAGCCCGTGACCCGGTGGGTCCAGGCGACCGGCATGCCGTGCGCATCCAGGCCGGCGGCGATGCGATCATAGTAATACGGCCGGTACATGTCGTGCTGAATGTCTTCTTCCCGGCTCCACATCACCTGCACCGGGCCGGTGACCTGCTTGGCGACCTGCACGGCCCGGGTAATGAAGTCCACCTCGAGCCGCCGGCCGAACCCGCCGCCCAGGAGATGGTTGTGCACCTGGACCTTGGCCTTCGGCAGACCGGTCACCTTCGCCGCGGCGGTTTGGGTGAAGGTGGGCACCTGCGTGCCCACCCAGATGTCGCATCCGTCCGGGCGGACGTGGACGGTGCAGTTCACCGGCTCCATGGTAGCATGCGCGAGGAACGGCAGCTCGTAGATCGCCTCGACCTTCTGCGCGGCGCCGGCCATCGCCGCGGCGACATCACCTTCCTTGCGCGCGACCGCCCCCGACTTCTGCGAAGCCGCCGTCAGCTGTTGCACGATGTCGGCGCTCGAGAGGTTCGCATTTGGCCCTTCGTCCCAACGGATGTCGAGGGCGGCGAGGCCCTGTTTCGCCGCCCACGTGGCGTCGGCGACCACAGCCACGGCGTCGTCGAGGCGCACCACCTGCTGCACGCCGGGGACGGCCTTTGCCTTGGTGTCATCGACGCTCGCGAGCTTGCCCCCGAACACCGGACAGGCCGCCACCGCGGCAAACCTCATACCGGGGAGCCGCACGTCAATGCCGAATTGCGCCGTGCCGTCCACCTTGTCCGGGGTATCGAGCCGCTTCACCGACGTGCCGATCAGCTTGAAGTCCTTCGGGTCCTTGAGCGTGACGTCGCGCGGCACCGGCAGGCGGGCCGCGCGGTCGACCAGGGCACCGTAGCTCAAGCTGCGGCCGCTCGGTCCGTGGATCACCGCGCCGCTCGCGGCGCGACAAGCGCCCGGCGGGACCTTCCAGGTTTCCGCGGCGGCAGACACGAGCATGCTGCGGGCAGTGGCGCCGGCGCGGCGCAGCGGCTCCCAGTTCCCGCGCACCGACGTCGAGCCGCCGGTCTCCTGGACGCCGAACAGCGGCTCGGCGTACAGCGCGTCGTCGGGGGGCGCATGCTCGAGACGGACCTGGCTCAGATCGACTTCCAGCTCCTCGGCGAGGAGCATCGGCATCGAGGTGTAGGTGCCCTGACCCATTTCCACTTTGTGCATGATCAGCGTGACGCGACCGTCGCGATCGATGCGGATGAAACCGTTGGGCATGAAGTCGCGGGCCGCCTGCGCGCCGGCGCCGAGTGCGTCGCGGAGTGACGCCGGCAGGCTGAAGCTCACGAGCAGGCCGCCGCCGCCGGCGGCGCCCGCGCGAAGGAAGGTCCGGCGGGAGAGGGTATGCACTGCCGTCGAAATTAACTCCCCGCGCGGCTTCCTGCTGCGGGACGACAGGCCGTGCGGGCGGTCTAGGGAAGGACATTGAACGCGCCGGTCTCCCCGTCAGTCAAACCCGCCGTCTTCGCGACCAGCGTGTAGGTTGTGCCTGCCCGGTCGATGTGCAGATCGCTGAACGTGGCGACGCCGTTGACTGCGGTAACCGTCAGAGTGCCCGAGAGCGTTCCGCCCGAGGGGTTGCGACCGATGCTCATCGTGATGTCGCCGGTGAAGCCCCCCGCGATGTTCCCGGAGATATCATGGGCGGCGACTTGAACGGCTGGTGTGATGGCCGCTCCGACTCCCGTATTGCCGGGCTGCACACGGATGATCAGATGCGTGGGCATGCCGCACCCGACGACGCCGTTGGTAAGGACGTTGAACGCGCCGCTCTCCATTTCCGTCAAGCCCGCCGCCCGCGCCAGCAGCGTGTATCCCTGTCCCCCCTTGTCGATGCTCAGATCGCTGAACGTCGCGACACCATTGACTGCCGCCGCCGTTGTCCTGCCCGTCAGTGTGCCGCACGATGGATTGATGCGGATGGACATCGTGACAGCGCCGGTGTAGTCGGTCACCACCTGGCCATTCCGGTCCTGGGCGGCCACGCGAATCGCCGGAGTGATCGGCTGGCCCCCGGGAGTCGGGATGGGCTGCACCAGGTACCAAAGATGCGTGGCACTGGTACCTCCGCCGGCGCCGAGGACGTCGAACGGATCGCTGGTCGCCCTGGTCAGCCCGCCGGAGCTTGCGGCGAGCGTGTACTGGGCTCCTTCCTTATCGATGCTCAGGTCGGCGAATGTCGCGACGCCATTCACCGCGTCCACCCCCGTGGTCCCATACAGCGTGCCGCCGGTCGGGTTGCTCTCGACCGCGAGCGTGATGCGGCCCGCAAAGCTGGTGACCGTATTCCCGGCGCTGTCCAAGGCGGCGACCCGCACCGGCGGCGCGATCATCCCGCCCACCACGGCGGCGGTCGGCTGCCCAACGAAGGCCAGACGGCGGGGCGTGGGGGGCGGTGGGGGCGGGGGAGGCGGGGGGGGCGGGGGCGGGGGAACCGACTCAACGGCAAAGGTCACCGGCACCCGGCTCACGGCGGCGTCCGATCCGGTGGAGGTCACGACGATCGTATCGACATGCTCGCCCGTCGCGAGACCGCCGGGGCTGAGGAGGACGTCGAGGTTGGACGGGATCGTATCCTCGGTCTGCCCGAGCTGGAGCCACGCACTGCCGCCCACCACCGAAGCGCGCCACGCGAGGCCTGGGGACGAGCCACGCACAGTGAGGGTCCGGCGCTTTTGCGCCGTGCTCCCCAGCGTGACGGATTCGTCGATCCTCGAAGGGGACACGACGAGTTTCCCGAGGACCGACGGCTTGAACAGCTGGTCCAGGTGGCAGGTGACGAGCAGTCCCGCCATGCCGAGCGGCATGCCGACGCGCAAGAGGCGGCAGATGGTCGACCGCTGCATCGAGTGGAGCGCCGTGATTGACTCGGGGGGTCTACCGCAAATCGCGCACCGCCCGGGTGACGCTGGATCGCAGTGGAACGGAGGTGCGGACTGCACGCAGCGCTGCGCGTCTGCCGCAGCGGGCGTTGGCCAACTCACCCCGTCGGCCGACTCACGCTGATGGGCCGACGCCCCATCCTAGAGTAAAGAGGGGGGCGGTCAGTTCGGGGCGTGCACGCGCGGGCCACCGTAGTCGCGGTTCCCGCCCAGCGGCGCTAGCCCGACCAGTGTCAAAAGGGGCCCGCGCGGGCCCCTTCGTCCTCCTCATCCCTCTACAGTGAAGAACGGCGCGTCAGGGCAGGAACCCGCGAGCAAACCCTCCCGGGCAGACGTCCGAATGGAAATTGACGTAGAAGCTGCTCGGGTCGCTGAGGAGCTCGGCCAGCGCCAGCTCCGCGGTGGCGAAATGCGGGTTGGTGACAAACACGCCCTGCTGCTGCACGTCGATGTGCTCCTCGGTGAGATTGAGATCCACCCCCACCGGGGTGGTGAGCCACCAGATGATCGGACCAGTCGCCTGCCCCGGGGGCAGGTGATGGATGTGCCCGAACCGGACGCTCTCGCCGCCCTTGTTGCTGATGGTCGCCGCTGCTTCGATCGTGCCGTCTTCCAGAACCTTGACCTGTGCATGCCCCTTCGATTCGGACGCGCAAGCCGGGACCTCGAGCTCCGAGCGCATCTGTGTGTTGAACACGACCGCGGGTACCAGCTCGCTCTGGGCGTTGGCGAGCATCGACGCGCTGCCACCAACGGCGCTCGGCGGCATCTGATCGCCGCAAGCGACCACGATGAGCGCGGCCAGGAACGTACGCCAGTGATGCATTGAGCCTCCCGGGTTGCAGGTGAAACGAGGAGTGTGGTGGTGCTCGCTGAAACTACCGCGGCAGAAGCGAGGGGTCCAGGAATGCATTTCTCGACGTAGTGGCGCATTCGACCGCTGTCGTTAGACTGTTGGGGTCATGGGCAAGGGGCGGCTCGAGGCGTTCAGCGACGGTGTCATCGCCGTCATCATCACCATCATGGTTTTGGAACTGAAGGCGCCGCACGGCAAAGAGTTCGCGGCCCTCGCGCCGCTCGCACCTGCCCTGCTCACATACGCCCTCAGCTTCGTGTTTGTCGGCATCTACTGGAATAACCACCATCATCTATTGCACGCCGCCCAGCACATCGACGGCCGCGTCCTGTGGGCGAACTTGCACTTGCTCTTCTGGCTGTCGCTCGTGCCGTTCACGACGGGCTGGGTCGGAGAGTATCCATCGGCGGCGATACCGACGGCGATATACGGCGTCGTGTTCCTGATGGCTGGTGTCGCGTGGTTGCTGCTGCAGCGGGCCCTGGTGAAGCGGGATGGGCCGACGTCCCTGCTCGCCCGCGCCGTCGGGCGGGACCTGAAGGGCAAGCTGTCCGCGTTGCTCTACGCCTCGGCGATCGTGCTGGCATTCGTCAGTGCCTGGATCGCAGACGCCCTCTACGTGCTCGTCGCGCTGATCTGGTTCGTCCCCGATCGCCGCATCGAGCGGTCCATCGATCCGATCCGTGACTCGGGACCGCGGGCGCCTTGAAGCAGTGGCACTCTGGCCAATGGCGCGGGGACGTGATCGGGGATAGCCGCTGAACTCCTAGCGGAGCAAGCTTCCACGGGATCCCCGGAAGACGACGCCGACCGCCACTACGGCTTCGCCGCCATCTCCCGAACCCGGCGGGCGGAGCACTCCCGTCAGGACTTCGAGCTGCTCGGCATCGGCCGCGAGCACACCCGCGTGGGCATCCTCCAGACCGTCGGGTCGCGCTTTCAGGTGGATGCGGGCGTGGCGAACGATCAGGTGTCGGGCAGCAGCCCCACGCCCAGCGACGTGACCGCGGGCGAGCTGAAGACGAAGTGGACGGCGACCCCGAAGCTGCACTTCTGGACGGAGGCCCGGCGCCACGTCAGTCTGTCCGGCCCGGACATCTCACCCGACGTCATGGGCGTCGGCGGAGCGTATCAGGTCGCGCCCACCGTAGCGCTCGAGGCGAGCCAGCGCTACGTCTCGCGCTCCGATAGCCTGGGCAACTACGCGATCTCGAGCATCGGCCTGCGGACCGACATCGGGCACGGGACGCAGGCGTGGGGCAGCTACCAGCTGATCGGCGGCGCCAGCGGCGCCAGCAACGCGGCCGTCGTCGGGCTCCGCAACCGCATGCAGCTCTCGTCGGATCTCGCGGTGAACGTGCTGTTCGAGCGGCGCGTGGGGGTGGGCCGCGCCTCGATCGCGGATCCCGTGCGCGCGCTCCCGTTCCTGCAGACCGAGGACGATTACTGGTCCGCCGGTGCCGGACTCGAGCTGCTCCCGAAGGGTGCACCGTACCGGTTGAGCGCCCGGGGCGAGTACAAGGACG
Organism: Gemmatimonadota bacterium; assembly: GCA_003220905.1. Lineage (GTDB taxonomy): Bacteria > Gemmatimonadota > Gemmatimonadetes > Gemmatimonadales > GWC2-71-9 > AG41. The sequence goes on from QHTS01000118.1 coordinate 12,282, forward strand.
GCGCGCTCCAGTCCACGAGGTTGGCGACCGTGGCCGGCGACATCGCGTTCGACGCGTCCTTGGCCCTGCTGACCCGGCAGGAGTTTTCGCAGAACGCCCGGCCCGGCGCTCCGCTCTCCCGTCACCTGTCGAGCCTGTGGGGCCTCGCGTTCCGGCCGGCGCGCACCGACCGGCTCAACATGCTTGCGAAGTTCCAGTGGACCGACGAGCGCAATCCGTTGGGCGCTGGAGTGTTGGTGTCACAGGGCGCGGAGCGCAAGCTCATCGGGGCGGCCGAGTTGATCTGGACGCCGGCCCCCACGCTTGAGATCGGCACCCGTTACGCGATGCGCCGCACACAAGCCGAGGGCGTGTACCCCGACGGGACTCCCCGGACACTGACGGCCTGGGCCGACTACGTCGGCAGTCGGGTGAACGTCGCGCTGCGTCCGTGGTTGAGCGTGCGCGCCGACGGACGGCTCGTGATGGAGCGGACGAGCGGTGCCACGGCATGGGACGGTGCACCCGCTATGGTGTTCCGGCCGGTGACTGGGCTCGAAGTCGCCACCGGCTATCGGTTCGGCAATCTGAACGATCCCGACTTCTCCGTGCGGGGCGGGCACGGGATGTTCGTGACGCTCTCGGCGGCGCTCACCGAGAAGCTCTTCCCGACCGCAGCGGCGTTCTGGCGCCGTCGCTTCTGAGCAGGCCCGGCAGGATTAAAGAGAGAAAATCATGAAGGCGTTCGTCGTAGAACGTTATGGAAAGAATGATGGCACCCGGTTTGTCGAAATGCCGGAGCCGGAACTACGGGACGCGGACGTATTGGTCCGTGTCCACGCTGCCGGTGTAAACGTCTTGGATTCCAAGATCCGAGACGGAGAGTTCAAGCTCATTTTGCCTTATCGCCTGCCGCTCATTCTGGGAAACGATGTAGCCGGGGTCGTGGTCCGGGTCGGGTCCAACGTGAGGCGATTCAAGCTCGGCGACGAGGTCTATGCGCGACCGCATAAAGATCGGATCGGCACGTTCGCGGAATTCATTTCGATGAATGAAGACGACGTGGCGCTCAAGCCAAAGGAACTCACAATGGAGGAAGCCGCTTCCATTCCTTTGGTCGGCTTGACCGCCTGGCAAGCGCTGATTGAAAGAGCGAACCTGAAGAAAGGGCAAAAAGTCGTCATCCACGCGGGCTCCGGTGGCGTGGGGACATTTGCAATCCAGCTCGCAAAGCACGTCGGCGCGACCGTCGCCACGACAACGAGCACAGCGAATATCGATTTGGTGAAGAGCCTCGGTGCAGATGTTGTCGTCGACTACACGAAAGAGGATTTCGAAAAAGTCCTCCGTGATTGCGACGTCGTCGTGAACAGTCTAGGGAAGGATACGCTCAAAAAATCTCTACGGGTGCTGAAACCGGGAGGAAAGCTCATCTCGATCTCCGGGCCACCCGACCCCGATTTTGCGAAAGACCTCGGCTCGGGTTGGATGTTGAGACAGGTGATGCGCCTTTTAAGCTATAGCATTCGGAGGAAAGCAAAACGCCATCGCGTAAGCTATTCCTTTCTTTTCATGAGAGCGAATGGTGACCAGTTGCGCGAGATCACGTCTCTCATCGATTCCGGGATCATACGCCCGATTGTCGATCGGGTCTTTTCATTCGAATCGATGAAGGAGGCTTTGGCTTACGTTGATACGGGACGTGCAAAAGGCAAGGTCGTCGTCAAAGTAAGATAAATGGCGGAGGAAGGAATCGAACCTGCAACCCCCGGTTTTGGAGGCGAGCCTCCCAAGCCCTCCGAAGACCCGCCGACTCCCTAACCGTCCGTGCAAGACAGAGATCGCGCGAGCGCCTTTTCGCGCACGTCTACGGTAGTAGCCAGAAATCCCGCTATCCAGGGTGCACCTCAGGGTGCACAGGTCCCACTCCCATCGCCCCGCGTTAAACCAGCGTTAGGGCCGTTGGCCAGCGGGCGTGTACAGCTCGGCGTGCATGAATCCACGCAGCTCCGGGAAGCGCACGGTCGCGTCGCTCCAAGACTTGTGGAACAAAGCCTGCGAGGCTGCATCAAGTTCCCTTTGGAAGGTGCCCTCCGCGGACGGCGTTGCCACCTCCACGATGACGAGATGCGTGTTCTCCCCGGAGCCGGCAATCTTGGTGAGCAACAAATATGACACGACTGCCTTGCGCTTCACCAACTCGTCGAACACTGGGGTCACGACATCGACGAGCGCCGAATCGTATGCCTTCTCCTGGCCGGGCCGGACCTGATAATAGTTGACGTGATAGAAGTGGCCATGTCTCGCCTGACCGACAAGCGGGGCGGCGAGGGCAAGGAGGCCGACGAGAATGGGAAGCGTGCAGCGCACAAGGCGCGCGCCGTGGACCAGCACGACGGTCGTATTTGTTGACATGTTCGCCTCCGAGGCAAAAAGTGATCCAGAGGGGACCTGCGCTTAGATGGCTGCCACGCGCGCGCGCAGCCTCGCGTGCGACCGAGAGCGCGGCTTGGGCTGCACGACGATTCGCACGTCCTGCCCGAGCGCTGTAAGAAGCCGGCACAGTCGCTCGATCGAGAAACCCTCGAGCCTTCCGCGGTACAGGTTCGACAGATCGGGTTGCGCGACTCCGAGGCGCCGGGCGGCGGCCCGCTGAGACAGGCCCTGTGCCTGAATTAGTTGCTGAATCGCGTGCGCCAGGTCGGCCTTCGCGAGCAGTTCGTCAGCGTCGCGGAGCCCCAAGTCCGCGAACACGTTGCCGCTGCTCGGCGTGACCGTCGCCTCATCTCCGCGCGCCGCCCGACGGGTTCTCGACGCGGTCTTAGGCATGGCGGTCCTCCTCGTGCTGCTCGATCGTCCGGTTATGGTCCTGCGCGAGCTCATAACGACTCCGTATGAGCTCGATGTCGTGTCGAGGGGTCGCGACGCCCCGCTTCGACTTCTTTTGGAAGACGTGAAGCACGTAGACCACCCCTGGAAACTTCACGGTGTAGACAGCGCGATACGTGCCGCGGTCGTAATCCTCGACGAGTTCCGACACACCGGCGCCACCAAAGCCCTTGAGCGGCTCCGTTACGCGGATGATGATAGCAAATCGGCTATCGCAGGTCAAGCCGCTGCGGGGAGGACAAACGTGTGGGAGCAGGGGGCATGAACGCGCGTGCAACCTGCCCCTGCTCCTTCAACGCACCGTCAACGGCATGGCGGAGCGGGCTCGAGTCGCCTCACCATACCCGAGCGCACGCGGCCAGCGGGACAACCAATCGCAAAAGGGGGCCCGGCAGGAATCGCTGCCGAGCGTCCGAGCAGGGCGTGGACGCGACAATCGATCCGGCCGGGCGTACGAAGGGCCGCGACGCCTTCCGTCGCGGCCAAAGCAGGCCCGGCAGGAATCGAACCTGCAACCCCCGGTTTTGGAGACCGGTGCTCTACCAATTGAGCTACGGACCTAGAAATGGCTCCGGTCTGAAGTTAGCAAATCCGCGTCAGCGGGGGCAGGCTCCGAGGCCGGCACCGCTAGTGCAGCCACGTGAGCCGAATCACGACGTAGAGCAGGATGACGACCAGGAGGGCTAGTTGAACCTGCGCTAACCGCACCCATCTCGACCTCACCATCTTGAGCACCCGGACCGCTGCCCTGCCCTTGGATTGAGTGACTGACGGTTCTTCCGAGACGCGGGGACCCCAGGCGAGCACTCTCACGGATTCACCCGGTCGCACCTTCCCTATGACCGCCCGATCCCGGAGGACCACCCACTCCTCCGCGATGCCGTCACCCAGGCTGGCGCGCCGCACCTCAATTTGGACGGCCTCAGGCACGTGCAACTCGACCGCCTCGGCGGGCGCCCGACCGCGATTCCTGAGCATGATCTTCCAGAAGATTCCGAGCCTCGGCCCGACACGTATACCAAAGACCTTGAGGACGGCTTCCACGCCCCGTGCCACGTCGTCGTCGATTCCAACCAGTGGCTCGTCACTCCAGGGTGAAATGCGCTCGGCGAGTGTCGCGAATGCTTGCTGCGCAGTCGCGGGTAACTCGAACTCGTATTGCCGCACCGATACCAGCAGGTTGGAGCCGGAGCGAGCGTATTGGAAAACGCCAAGTACCGCCAGAATGACGGCGGCCGCAGCGCCTGCGCTCAGCCAGAAGGTGGTCATGGGTAGAGGACTCGTTGATCGCTCTTGCGCGTGTTGGTGTTACCGGGGCGCGGGCGTCTTGACCGCGTCCGGAAGCCCGGCCCACTGGTGGGGCGTGAGTACTCGCTGCGCCGCTTCCAGCGCGTGGCGGATGAGCCGCCGCCCCTCGGCCAGCTTGAGGCGCAGCCGGTCGTACAACGCGGTGGGATCGGCACGCCCGCCGGCCCGCCGGCTCTCCGCCTGGAGCGAATCGGACACGACCCGGATCGCCGTGTCGAGCGAGTCCGAGATCGCCTGTAGCCGCGCGATCTGGCCGGCTGTCAGCCGGAGCGAGTCTCGGTAGCCGAGGATCGCGGGCATCGGGTTGGGGAGGATCTGCGCGAGTCGCGCGGCGAAATCCGGTGGCACGCCCCCGCGCCCACTGGCCCCGCCGCCCGCGTCGGGGGCTCCGGGCTCGCCGAGGAGGGCCCGGACGCGGCGGCTCGGGGGAATGGGGCCGACGATCAGATGGGCCTGAATGGCGATCTGAAACGGCACCGTCACTCCGCCGTTCGCGCCAGCCGTCGCCCCGAACCGCCCGTTCACGCCGTAGCTGAACCGCCGGGCGACCGGATCGAACCCACGCACGTAGAGCAGGACGGGGTCCGGCGCCGCCGCGAAACCCCAGCCGTGCAGGTTGGCCGCACCGTGCAGCCACTGGTCGAGCCCGCCGAGCAAGTTGACCGTGACAAGGGACACCGTGAGGCGCCGCGCGGGCCCGAAGGACGCGGGGCGCCAGTTGATCTGGAAGTCGAGCGCCGGCTGCCATGGTCCCGTGCAGGAATTGCGCCCGGCCAGGTGACCGAGCTGGCGCCCCAGGCAGTCGCGCACGACCGGCGGTGCCGTCGCGAGCAGCGCGCGCATCCCGGTCGCGACGGAGGAGTCGGACGCCGTCTCCGGGGCGAAAACGAACGCCCGATCGTTGCGCGCGCCGTCCCCGTTGATGTCGGAGCCGACGAGCGGTGTGAACGGGATCCCCGAGGTGAGCCGGCCGAGGGCCGTCACCTCGAGCGCCCCATTCACAGGATACGTGACGGTGGCGAGCAGGGAGTGCCGCCGCTCGAAGGCGCTCGTCGCCCACTCGCGCCCGTTGGGGTCACCGGCGGTGGTCGGCGCAGCGAATCCCTGGCTCACAGCGCAGCAGGAAAACGACGACTGGTCGCGCGCCCGGGTGAAGGTGTACGACAGCTGCAAGGCCGCACCGCGCGGCGGCAGGCGGCTCACGCTGACCGCGAGCTGTCTGGTATCCGACCGGAGGTTCGAGCCGATGGCGATCACCTGGCCGAACTGCGGATGCACGCGGGAGTCGAGCGAGGTGAGCGCGCCGGTCGTTGGGACGATCGAATCCGCAGGCACGTAGACCGGGCGACCCCGTTCGTCAGGGAGCGTGAACCGCGGCGTCGCCACCAGGTTGAGATCGCGGAACCCGTACTGCTGCACGCCCCGGGCGTAGCTCGCGTCAACGGCGAGCATGTACACCCCCGGTAACTGCTGCTGCAGGCCGAGGGAGGCACGCCAGGCGCGCGGCGCGGCGTAATCGGGATCGAACACCGTGGCGTTGGGACGCGGGCTGATCGTCACGGCGCTCGCCGTGTCCACGCACTGCGTGGGGATGGTCGTCGGGTCTTGCGCGTACTGCGCCCAATTGGGTGTCGGCACCGCCGAGCCGATACACTCGAGCTGGGTCTCGGCGGTCGCGAGCCCGGGCGCGCCCAGCGCTGCCGAGTACAACGCCGTGGGCGGCAGGCTGCGGAAATCCCCCACGCCGCCGCGCAGGATGCCCCGCGGCAAAGCCCGCCCCCCCCCTCCTCCCCCGGATTCGGCGGCGAACGTCCACGTGAAACCGACTCGCGGCGCAGCGTGCACCTCACTCGGGATGCGGTCGGTGCGGACGCCGAACAGCGAATCGAGGGTGCGGTTGTAAGCCGGCGTACCGCGGAACTCCGTCGCCTCGAGGCGGGCGCCGTAGGTGAGTTGCAGCCGGTCGCCCGCGCGCCACGTGTCGCCCAGATACAGCGCCTCGTTCAACGACGTCCCTGCCCGGTAGAGCGGCGCGAGGGTTCGGCTGAACGACGACGGTCGTCCCGCCGCGAACGCGTCGAGCGAGTGGAACACGAAGGTGCCAAGCTGGTTGGGCGTCTGGTTCGCGCGCAGCCGCACCGAGTTGAGATAGCCGCCGAGCTTGATGCGGTGCGTTGCGTCTTGCGAGAGCCAGGAGACCTCCTCGCGGACCTCGGCCGTGGTGTTGTCCGTGTGTTGCGGAAAGGCGTGGTTGCCCCCGAACGTGAGCGTCGCGATGCCCCGGATGCTGTCCGGCAGGTCCGACGTGACGTGCACCCGCGCCTCCGGGAGCGCGAGCAATCCCCCCGCGTCCGTGTGCTCGGCCGAGACGTAGCCACGCACTTCGTTGATGAGTTGGCCGAAGTGGGACGTCCACGACGCCATCACACCGCCGGCCCGCTCCGAGCGCCTCCCGCCTGTGGACGGGAGAGCCAGGGACCTGACGCGCGCGGGATCGTCAGAACTCCACCGTCCGTCCAAACGCAACATCAGCGTGTGCGCCTCCGCCACGTTCCAATCCATCCGGAGCAGGGCGGCGGTGTTGTTGGTGCCGTGGTCGCCCGGCGCATCGGGCACACTCACGGGGACGCCGCTCGCTCCCTCCAGCGCGAGGAAGCGCGCAGCGGAGTCGGGGCTCACGCCGAGCCGTTCGAGGGTCGCTGCATCCGCGGTGGCGAGCGACGGCAGGGCCTGGTCCTTCCAGCGCCCCTGCAGCGCGCCGAACACGAAGAGCCGATCGCGGACGACGGGGCCGCCCATCCCTCCGCCAATCTGGTTCTGCGTGTACCCCTGGCTGAACGGCGATGCCGTCACGCCGCCCCAGGCGAGCGCGCGGTCGCGCCCGTTGTAGGTGAAGGCCCCCTGCGGGACGTTGGTGCCGCTGCGCGTGGTCGAGGCGACGAGCGCGCCCGAGAACTGGCCGCGCGCCACATCGTACGTGTTCGTGACGACGCGCGTCGAGCGGATGGCGTCCTGCGGCACCATCACCCCACCGAACGAAAGGCCGTCCAGCGTGATACGGTTGGCGGTGGGGCGCTGTCCCGCGACCGAAAAGGCCGGACGCGTGCTGTCGGTCTCGGCGATCCCCACTACGCCGGGAGCGAGCGTCGCGAGCACGCTCAAGTCCGAGGCCGCGATCGGGAGGCGGCTCATCGCCTCGGACCTGAGGTCGCGTCCGGTTGCGCCCGGCCCCAGCCGCTCGAGCCCGCGCAGCGGGGCCGCCGCTTGTACCGCGACCGGCTCC
>QHTS01000014.1 GCA_003220905.1 Gemmatimonadota bacterium
GAGCGCGAGGAAGCGCTCGATCCGGGCGCTCGAGTGCTCGGGTCCCTGGCCCTCGTAGCCGTGGGGGAGGAGCAGTGTGAGGCGCGACGTCTGCCCCCACTTCGCGAGCCCGGCGATGATGAACTGATCGATGATCACCTCGCCGCCGTTGGTGAAGTCGCCGTACTGGGCCTCCCACAGGACCAGCGTCTCGGGCGCCGCGGCCGCGTAACCGTACTCGAAGCCCAGGCAGGCGAACTCGGAGAGCGGGCTGTTGTGCAGCTCGAACGGCGCCCGCGCGCCCGGAAGGTTCTGGATCGGAGCGTAGCGGTGGCCGTCCCGGGCGTCGTGCAGCACGAGGTGTCGCTGGCTGAAGGTGCCGCGCTCCGTGTCCTGGCCCGTGAGCCGGATCGCCGTTCCCTCGGCGAGGAGCGACGCGAAGGCGAGGGCCTCGGCGTGGGCCCACTCGATCTGACCCTCGGTGAGGGCGGGCCGCCGCCGCTCCAGCTGCTTCTGCAGCTTGGCCATGATCGTGAAACCGTCGGGCACGAGCAGCAGCTGCTCGTTCAGCGTCGTGAGCAGCGGGGCGGACACCGCCGTATCGGGCTCGGCCAGCGCGGGTTGCGTGGTGGAGATCCGTTGCGGCTCCTCCCCCCCCCCTGCTCCCGCCTCGCGCAGCTGCGCCTTGAGCGATTGCTGGATCTGCGTGAGTCGCTGATACACCTGCTCCGCCTCCGCGGCCGCCTGGGGGGCATCCACCACCCCCTCGCGCGCCAGCTGGTCGGCGTAGCGCTGGCGCGCCGTGGGCGTCTGTCTGATCCGCTCGTACATCACCGGCTGCGTGTAGGCCGGCTCGTCGCCTTCGTTGTGACCCCACCGGCGGTAGCCCACGACATCGATCACCACGTCGCCGTGGAACTTGTCGCGGTACAGCATCGCGAGCCGGGCCGCCGCGAGGCATGCCTCCGCATCGTCCGCGTTGACGTGGATGATTGGCGCGTCGAAGCCCTTGGCAAGGTCGCTCGAGTAATCGGTCGAGCGTCCTTCCTTCGGATCGGTGGTGAAGCCCAGCTGGTTGTTCGCGATCAGATGGACCGTGCCGCCGGTGGTGTAGCCCTTGAGCCGGGCCAGGTTGAACGTCTCCGCCACGACGCCCTGCGCGGCGAACGACGCGTCGCCGTGGATCAGCACGGGGAGCGTCACCGTCCCGTCGTGGATCGCGTCCTTGCTGCGGCGATTCGTCTGATTGGCGCGGGCCCGCCCTTCGACCACCGGGTTCACCGCTTCGAGATGGCTCGGGTTCGGTGAGAGCGTAATGTTGACCGGTTTGCCCGCGGCGGTCTGGTACACGCCGTCGGCGCCGTGGTGATACTTCACGTCGCCGGTGCCGCCCTCGGGCGTGAGCGTCCCCTCGACGTGTCGCCCGCCCTCGAACTCCGCGAAGATCGTCTCGTACGGAAGGCCGACGATGTGAGCGAGCACGTTCAACCGGCCGCGGTGGGCCATCCCCAGCACCACCCGCCGCGCGCCGCTCGTGCCGGCGAGCTCGATCGTCTGGTCGAGCATCGGCACGAGCGTATCGAGCCCTTCGATCGAGAAGCGCTTCTGCCCGAGGTAGGCCTTGTGCAGGAAGCGCTCGAGCGTTTCGACCGCCGTGAGCCGCGCGAGCAGCTTGCGCTTCATCTCCGGCGTGAGCGGCTTCTTGTGGTCCCCCGATTCGATCACCTGGCGCAGCCACACGCGCTCCTGGTGGCTGCCGATGTGCTCGACCTCGTAGGCGATCGTGCCGCAATACGTCTCTTGCAGCTTCGGGTACGCGTCAGCCAGGGTGCGCCCGGGCACGTAGATCCGCAGCAGGTCGGCCGGGATCCGGGCCATGATCTCCGGGGTGAGCCCGAGGGGTCCGGGATCGAGCGCCGGGTCGCCCGGCGGCTCGGAGCCGAGCGGATCGAGCCGAGCGGCGAGGTGGCCGAAGTTGCGAATGGCTTTCACCAATGCCATGGCGGCGGCGACGTGCTTCAACTCATCGGGAGCAGGGAGCCGGGAGCTGGGAGCAGTCGGCCCAGCGGCGAGTACCGCTCCCTGCTCCCCGCTCCCTTTGAGTCCCAGCCTCTCAAACACCTCACCGTAGAAGTTGTCCTCACCCTGAAGCAGGCTATCGAGCCGTCGCAGGAAGTTTCCCGACTCGGCCCCCTGGATGATCCGGTGATCGTACGTCGAGGTGATCGTCATGACCTTGGCGGATCCGATCTGCCGGATCGCCCCGGTCGCGAGGATCGAGCCCTGACCCTTCATGAGGCGCGGCACCGAGGCGACCGTCCCGATGGTCCCCGGGTTCGTCAGCGTGATCGTGGCGCCCGCGAAGTCGTCGGGGACGAGCTTGTTGGTGCGCGCTTTGTCGACCAGCGCCTCGTACGTCGTGTGGAAGGTCGCGAAGTCCATGCCCTCGGCGTGCTTGATGACGGGGACAACCAGGGCGTGGCTGCCGTCCTTCTTCTCCACGTCCACCGCCAGGCCGAGGTTCACCGCGCGCGGATCGAAGCGGTGTGGCTTCCCCTCGACGTCCCGGAAGGCGTGCGTCATGACCGGGAGCTCCCGCGCGGCCCGAGCGATCGCATATCCGATCAGGTGCGTGTAGGAGATCTTCTTGCCCGCCGCCGCGAGCTGAGCGTTCAACTCGCGCCGGCGTGCGTCCAGCACATCGACGGTGATCTCGCGGAACGAGGTCGCCGTCGGCACCGCCAGACTGTCGGTCATGTTCTGAACCAACCGAGCAGCCGGACCGGTGATCGGAGTCAACCCCTGGGGAATGGGGACAGGGGAAAGGGGAATGGCGGGTGCCTCGGCGGCCTCCCTTTCCCCTTTCCCCTTTCCCGTTTCCCGCAGCACTTCTTCGCGGCTCGTTGGGATCACTGGAAGCTCGGCGACCTTCCCGTTATCAAACAGCTGCCGCCATTCGTCTCCGACCGAGGCGGGATCACGCAGGTATTGCTCGTACATGACCTGCACGAAGGCGGCGTTATGCGTGCCGAAGACGAACTCGCTCACGGCTGCAATTTAATCAAATGGTGGGCGGCGCTGTCGTGCCTACTCCTACTGGACCACCAGCAGGCGATTCCTCCTGCCGCTCATACGGATCCCAGAGCTCGTGGAGGAAACAGGCCTGCCATTCACATAATACTTGGCCCCAGGCAACTCTTTCCCTTTAAAGACGAACGTCCATCCGCTCTCTTTAGCCTCGATAGCGTATTCGGTTCCCCTGCCGGTCTTCGCGCGTGAGAAAGCAACAATGTTGGTTCCAATGGCGAGATTCTCGATACTCATATCCTCCCAACCGGTGGGCACATGCGGATCAAAGACGACAGTCTTGTTGATCGCATCCGGCTGGATGCCAAACACATGCTGGATCAGCGGAAGCTCGATGCCGTAGCTGGTCCAGGCGATGGTGAAGCAGCCATAGTCGGGCATCATCTCGGTAATCGAACCTGGCAATTTCCGATTGAATGACTGCACGATCTTGTCTACGTACCACAGCGCTTCGTCGGTACGCCCGTAGTTGCCTTCTGAGACGGCCTGCACGCCTGTTGAGATGGTCATCATCGCCTGCCTTTCGACGGCAGACAGGAAGGGCCCGTACGCTCCGACATTTTCGTTGCGGATCTTGTCCAAAGCCTGTATCGCCCTTGCTCGAGGGGCGATGCCGGTCTCCATCGGCGTCGTGATGACCCAGTTCTTGTTCGTGATCCACCCCCTGCTTCCGGCCGGCATGGCGGAGAATTTCAGCTTCAGGTGCTCATAGTATCGAATCAGTTCCTTGTCTCTTTGGGTCAGGTTGTTCGCCCCCTTCAGTTCTATCTGCCTGATTGCTCCCTCCGCTGCGCTGATAGCCTGTGCCTTGGTCCCGTAGAAATCGGCGTACGAGCCTTCCTCTTCGAGCCAGAAATCTTCATTGATTTTCACTTCCAGCTGTGACGCCAGTTGCCGATATCGCTGTGCCGCG
>QHTS01000116.1:0-3136 GCA_003220905.1 Gemmatimonadota bacterium
GCGCCGTCGGTCAGATACCTCTCTATTACAATCACAAGAACACCGGCCGTCCGACCGGGCCGGACAAGTACACGTCCAAGTACACGGACTTGCCCGTGACACCGCTCTTCCCGTTCGGCCACGGGTTGAGCTACACGACCTTCAGCTATTCGGACCTCCGGCTCAGCTCGCTTCGCATCACGCCGGCCGGCACGCTGCACGCCTCGGTCACCGTGACCAACACCGGTAGCCGCGAAGGTGCCGAAGTCGTCCAGCTCTACGTGCACGACGAGGTGGCTAGCGTGACGCGGCCCATCCGCGCGTTAGCCGGATTCCGTCGGGTCTCTCTCAAACCGGGCGAAGCGCGCACGCTGGACTTCCAGCTCACGGCCAAGGAGCTCGGTCTGTACAACCGGGACATGAAGTTCGTGGTGGAGCCCGGCACGTTCCGGGTATTCGTGGGCGGGAGCTCGGTGGGCGGCTTAGAGGCGGAGTTCGACGTCACGGCGCGCCTTCGTTGACGGCTGCCCGCCGCCGTGCTAGTGTCCCACGCTTCGTGACCGTCACCTGAGGAATCCCGTCGCCGTGCCGCGCATACGACTCTGGCTCGCCACCGCCGCGCTCGCCATCTCCGGGTGCGGCGGTCCGTTCCCCCAGTCGACGCTCCACCCCCGCTCCGACTTCGCGCGGGGCACCGACGCTCTCTTCACCGACATCTTCTGGTGGGCGGCGGCTGTGTTCGTGGTCGTCGAGCTGATGCTTCTGGTCGCCATCGTCCGGTTCCGTCACCGCGAGGGCCGCGCCGCCCCCAGACCGACGCACGGCCACACCCTGATGGAAATCGGCTGGACGCTCGCCCCCGCCGTCATCCTCGTCTTCGTGGCCGTGCCGACGGTCCGTACGATCTTCGCGACTGCCGGGGAGGCGCCCGCCGACGCCCTCAAAGTGGACGTGATCGGCCACCAGTGGTGGTGGGAATTCCGGTACCCGGAGCTCGCGCTCGTCACCGCGAACGAGTTGCACGTCCCGCTCGGCAGGGTCGTGCAGCTCTCCATCACCTCGGCCGACGTGATCCACTCGTTCTGGGCGCCGCCGCTGGGCGGCAAGCGGGATGCGATCCCCGGGCACATGACCCGGATCGCTTTCCGCCCCGACTCGGTGGGCGACTACTCCGGCCAGTGTGCCGAGTTCTGCGGCGCCTCCCACGCCAACATGCGACTCCGCGTCATCGTCGACTCGGACTCCGGGTTCGGGCGCTGGGCGACGGTACAGCTGGCGGGGCCGGCCGCTCCGGCTCCGGGGACGCTCGCCGAGCGCGGCAGGGCTGTTTTCGCGCGCAGCGCCTGTATCGGCTGCCATACGATCCAAGGCGTCTCGCCGGGCGTCATCGGGCCCAACCTCACGCACGTCGGCAGCCGGACGACGATCGCGAGCGGACTCTTCCCCAACGACTCCGCGCACCTGGCTCGCTGGATCGCCGACGCGCCGTCTCTGAAGCCCGGGTCGCTCATGACGCGCATGCAGCCGCCGCTCACCGATGCCGATATCGCGGCCCTGGGCGCCTACCTGCAGAGCCTGAAATGAGCGAAGCACGGGGTCTCAAGAGCTGGCTCACCACCACTGATCACAAGCGGATCGGGCTGCTCTACTTCTGGACTGCGTTCAGCTTCTTTCTGGTGGGCGGGCTCGAGGCGCTGCTGATCCGCGCGCAGCTCGCCCAGCCGGACGGGCACCTGGTGTCGGCCGAGACGTACAACCAGCTGTTCACCATGCACGGTACCACGATGGTGTTCCTCGCCCTCATGCCGCTCTCGGCGAGCTTCTTCAACTACATCGTGCCGCTGCAGATCGGCGCGCGCGACGTGGCGTTCCCCCGGCTCAACGCGTTCAGCTACTGGGTGTTCCTGTTGGGGGGATTGTTTCTGAACGCGAGCTGGTTCGTGGGACCGCTGTTCCGCGCGGGGATGCTGAACGTCGCCCCCGACGGCGGCTGGTTCGGCTACGCGAATCTCACGGAGCGCCAGTACTCCCCCGGGCCGAACATCGACTTCTGGCTGCTGGGCCTCCAGATCCTCGGGATCTCGTCGCTCGCGGCGGGCTTCAACTTCATCGTCACGATCCTGAACCTGCGGGCGCCCGGCATGAAGCTGATGCGGCTCCCCACGTTTACCTGGATGACGCTCGTCACCCAGTTCCTGATCATCACCGCGTTCCCCGTGATCACCGTCGGGCTCGTGTTCCTGATGTTCGATCGCTTCTTCGGCGCGCACTTCTACGTGCACGAGGCGGGCGCCACGCCGATCCTGTGGCAGCACCTGTTCTGGCTGTTCGGCCACCCGGAGGTGTACATCCTCATCCTGCCGGCGATGGGGATCGTGTCGGACGTGCTGCCCACCTTTGCCCGGAAGCCCTTATTCGGCTACACCGTCGTGGTGTATTCGGGAATCCTGATCGGCTTCATGGGGTGGGGGGTGTGGAGCCACCACATGTTCTCCGTCGGCCTCGGGCCCATCGCCGACTCGGTGTTCGCCGCCACCACGATGCTCATCGCCGTGCCCACCGGTGTGAAGATCTTCAACTGGATCGCGACGCTGTGGGGAGGCGCCATCCGCGGCACCACGGCCCTGCATTTCGCGGTCGGGTTCATCGCGATGTTCATCATCGGCGGGCTCTCGGGCGTCACGCACGCCTCGCCGCCCGCCGACCTGCAGCAGACCGACACCTATTACGTCGTGGCGCACATCCATTACGTGCTGTTCGGCGGCACCATCCTGGGTCTGTTCGCCGGGATCTATTACTGGTGGCCCAAGATGACGGGGCGGCTCCTGTCCGAGCCGCTCGGGAAGTGGCATTTCTGGCTGCAGTTCATCGGCATGAACCTCGCGTTCTTCCCGATGCACTTCATCGGTTTACTGGGAATGCCGCGCCGGATCTACACCTACTCGGCCGATCTCGGCGTGAGCGATCTCAATCTTGTCTCGACGGCCGGGGCGTTCCTCATCGCCGTCGCGATCGTCGTCTTCCTGTACAACGTCTGGCGCACGCGTCGTCACGGCCAGCCCGCCTCCAACGACCCGTGGGGAGGCGCCTCACTCGAGTGGAGCATCCCCTCGCCGCCGCCGGTCTACAACTTCTCCGTGATCCCCACGGTCACGAG
>QHTS01000116.1:3349-4726 GCA_003220905.1 Gemmatimonadota bacterium
GACAACAGAAAAATGGCCTTCTGGGCGTTCATCGGCTCGGAATGCCTGCTGTTCGGCTCGCTCATCTCGACCTACCTCGTCTACAAGGGGAGGAGCGTGGTCGGGCCGTACCCGCACGAGATCCTCAACATCCCCTTCACCTCGGTGAGCACGTTCGACCTGCTGATGTCGAGCCTCATGATGGTGCTCGCGCTCGCGGCGGTGCAGCGCGGCGACATGAGGTGGGGGAAGATCTGGCTGTTTTCCACGGCGCTCCTCGGGCTCGTGTTCCTCGGCGGGCAGGTGATCGAGTTCACCGAGTTCGTGCACAAGGGCCTGACGATGAGCACCAACCTGTTCGGCTGCACGTTTTTCGTGCTCACCGGGACGCACGGCGCGCACGTGGCGATCGGCGTGCTGTGGCTGCTCACCTTGTGGGTCCGCGCCCTGCAGGGGAAGCTCGGGCCCGCGAACGCCATGACGGTCGAGATCTCGGGGCTCTACTGGCACTTCGTGGACGTCGTGTGGATCATCATCTTCACCGTGGTTTACCTGATCCAATGAGCGAAGAACACAAGCATCCCAGCGTCGACGTCTACCTGCGGGTCGCCGCGGCGCTCGTGATTCTCACCGTGCTCGAGGTGGGCGCCTTTTACGTGCCGGCGTTTCGCCCCGTACTGGTGCCGGTGTTGCTCGTGCTCTCGGCCGCGAAGTTCGCGCTCGTCGTGATGTTCTACATGCATCTCAAAGCCGACAACAAGTTCTTCACCTTCCTGTTCGGAGCGCCGCTGCTGCTCGCGGTCGGCGTGATGGCGGCGCTGCTGTTCCTGTTCTTCGGGGCGCTCACGCTCAGGGGTGCCGCCGGCGCCGGATGACGGCACCCTGGCAGCGGTGGGACCTGCATCCGAGCGTGATCATCGGGCTCGCCCTGCTGGGCGGGCTCTATGTGTATTGGGGAGGACTGGCGGGGGGGGTGCCGCGCCGCCGCGTCGCGTCCTTCGGCGGGGCGCTGGCGGTGCTGGGCCTGGCGCTCAATGGCCCGCTGCACAACCTCTCGGACTCCTACCTCTTCAGCGCCCACATGGTGCAGCACCTCGTCCTCACGCTCGTATTCCCACCGCTGCTGCTCTACGGGACGCCGGCGTGGGTGATTCGGCCGCTGGTGCGGCCTCGCTGGGTGCTCGGGGTCGCGCGCCGGGCCACGCGTCCCCTCGCCGCGGGCGCGCTCTTTTCGGTGCCGATCACGCTGTGGCACTTCCCGCAATTCTACGAGGCGGCGCTCGAGCACCATCCGCTCCACATCGCGCAGCACCTCGTGTTCATCGCCACCGCGGTGATCATGTGGTGGCCGGTGTTGTCGCCCCTGCCTGAGCTCCCGCGGGCGAGCTACGGCACGCA
>QHTS01000115.1:0-677 GCA_003220905.1 Gemmatimonadota bacterium
GCCCGGCCCGGCCCGCCACCTGCGCCACGAGCTGGAACGTCCGCTCGGCCGCGCGGAAGTCGGGGAGATGGAGCCCGGTGTCCGCATCGACGACGCCCACCACGGTGACGTTGGGAAAATCCAGCCCCTTCGCGATCATCTGCGTCCCGAGCAGGATGTCGATCTGTCCCTGCGCCATGCGGTCGAGCACCCGGTGGTGCGCCCACTTGGTGCTCGTCGTGTCCAGATCCATGCGGGCGATCCGGGCCTCGGGGAACCGGAGCCCGACGAAATGCTCGAGCTGTTGGGTCCCCAGGCCGCGCATCCGCTGGGTCTCTTTGCCGCACACCCGGCAGCCGCTGGGAATCGGCTCCTCGTGGCCGCAGTAGTGGCACCGCAGCGCGGCCGGCGTCTGATGCACGGTGAGGGCGATGGCGCAGCGGGGGCAGGTGGGCACGTCGCCGCAGGCGGGACACTGCAGGTACGTCGCGAAGCCGCGGCGGTTCAAGAGCAGGATCACCTGCTCGCCCCGTCCGAGGGCGCCGCGTACGGCCTCGTCGAGCGCCACGGTCCACGGTACCCCGCGGGCGTCGGGTACCCGCTCGGCCCGGCGCAAGTCGATTACCTCGACCGGTGGCAAGGGTCGCGCGCCGATTCGGCCTGGAAGCTCGAAGCGCACCACCTTCCCCACGGCCGCG
>QHTS01000115.1:712-6439 GCA_003220905.1 Gemmatimonadota bacterium
CCGTCCGAGGGCGCCGCGTACGGCCTCGTCGAGCGCCACGGTCCACGGTACCCCGCGGGCGTCGGGTACCCGCTCGGCCCGGCGCAAGTCGATTACCTCGACCGGTGGCAAGGGTCGCGCGCCGATTCGGCCTGGAAGCTCGAAGCGCACCACCTTCCCCACGGCCGCGAGGTGCAGCGTCTCGAGAGACGGCGTGGCGCTGCCCAGAATCACGCGCGCCCCCTCGAGCCGCGCACGCTCGAGCGCCACGTCGCGGGCATGGTAGCGCGGCGCCGTCCCTTGCTTGTAGCTCGACTCGTGCTCTTCGTCCACCACGATCGCCCCGAGCCGCTCGACCGGAGCGAACACCGCGGAGCGGGGCCCGACGGCCACGCGCCGCTCGCCGCGCCGCAGCGCCCGCCACGCGTCGGCGCGCTCGCCGTCCGACAGCCCCGAGTGTAAGACCGCCACCTGGTCGCCGAACACGCCGCGCACCCGCGCCACCGTTTGGGGCGTGAGCGCGATCTCCGGAACGAGGAGAATGGCGCCCCGACCCGACGCGACAACACTCCGCAGCACGTCCAGATAGACGAGGGTCTTCCCCGACCCTGTGACCCCTTGAATCAGCACGGGCGTCTCGACCGGCGTCGCCAAGATCCCGGCGACGACGCGACGCTGGTCGGCCGTGAGGTCGGGGGGCGGTGGAGACGACAGCCCGGCGAACGGATCCCGAGCCCGCGGCACGTCGCTGTAGCGGGCCAACCCCTGGGTCACGAGCCCGTCCAGGGCGGCGGAAGACAAGCCGAGCCGTGCGATCAGATGCCGGACCGGCGCCGAGCCGCCGATCGCCTCCAGCGCCTCGTACGCCACGCGACGCTTGGGCGCGCGCTTGAACGCCCGCTCGCGCTCGAGCAGCGACGGCAGCGCCGCGGTCAGCGCGAGCACGCGCTCCACCTGCTCGGCGGGCCCCGCCGGTCGGCGCACGCTCCAGAGTGCCCCGGGGAGCAGCGCCCGCAGCGCGAGCCCCAGGGGGGCGCCGTAGTAACGACTGATCCACACGCCGAGCGTGAACAGCGGCGGCGTGATCGCCGGCTCCGCGTCGGGCGAGGCGAGGATCGGCCTCGCCGCCACGCCCGCAGCGGCGGACGGAGGGGGCGCGTCCACCGCCGCCACCACACCCACCACCTGACGCCGCCGTACCGGCACGATCACTCGAGCCCCAGGCACGACGCGGGGCTCGAGCTCCACGGGAATCAGGTATGTGTACGTGCGGGGAACCGGTACCGTGAGGACTACTTCGGCATAGCGCGGCGCGGTGCGGCTACCTGAGTCGCCAGGTAGGGGCGCAGCATGCTGCGCCCCTACACTCGCATCCCCAGCGGGACCCCTAGCCGTTGCCGGCATGCCCCTCACCGCCGCCGGACGCCCAGGCCCGGTCCGGTGGGCAGGCAAATCTGCCCGCCGTCGATCGTGGCGCCTACGAAGGGGTCGTTCGCGGTCAGCGCCGCACCGTCCAGATCGGCGGCGTCGACAAGGGGAGTGAAATGCGCCGCGGCCGTGATCCCCAGCGACGTTTCGATCATGCACCCCACCATGACCAGCATGCCGTGCGCCCGCGCGGTGGCAATCATGCGCAGCGCTTCGCGCAGCGAGCCGCACTTCGCGAGCTTGATGTTGATCCCGTCCACTATCCCTGAGAGCCGCGGGATGTCCGCCGCGACGATGCAGCTCTCGTCCACGACCACGGGGAGGATCTCTCGGCGCCGGAGCGCGGCGATTCCCTCGAGGTCGTCCGGCGGCAGGGGCTGCTCCACGAACTCCACGCCATATTCCTTGAGCACGGGGAGCATCTGGAGCGCGCGCTCCCGCGTCCAGCCCGCGTTCGCATCCACCCGGAGCGGCTTGTCGGTGGCGTCGCGGACGGTCCGCAGGATCGCCTCGTCCCGATCGGTGCCGAGCTTGATCTTCAGGATCGGATAGGACGAGGCCTCGAGCACCTTCTGGCGCATTTTCTCGGGGGTGTCGAGGCCGATCGTGAATGACGAGCGCGGCGCGCGGGCGGGATCGAGTCCCCACAGCCGCCACACCGGCTGGCCCAGCTGCTTGCCCACGAGATCGTGCAGCGCCGCCGACAGGGCCGCCCGCGCCGCGCCGTTCTTGGGGACGACTTGCGCGAACTTCGCTTCCGCCGCATCGAGATCGAACGGGTCCGTGGGGAGATGGGGCTCGAGTCGCTGGAGCATCGCCAGCACGGTGTCGGCCGTCTCTCCGTAATAGCGCGAGGGATCGGCTTCCCCCCAGCCCTCCATCCCATCCCCGTCCGTGAGCCGCACCCACACCACCCGCGTGTCGTCGTCGCCCCCCCGGGCGATGACGAATGGATGCTTGGTCTTCAGGGTGAGAACGTCGGTGGCGAGCTTCAGAGCCATTTGCGGTGCTTCAACCACCACACGATCGCCAAGGAGACTCCCACCATGCTCGCGACGGCGACCCAGAAGCCGAGCGCATCGTGGATGAGAGGCATGCGACTGAAGTTCATGCCGTAGATCCCAGCGATCACAATCAATGGCAACGCGACCGTGGCCACGACCGACAGCTGCTTCATTACCCGGTTCATCCGGTTGGACGTCTGGGACAGATACGTCTCCAGTACTCCGGCGAGGAGGTCGCGCGTGGTGTCGACCGACTCCATCAGCCGGATGGTATGGTCGTAGACGTCCCGGTAGTACAGCTGCGTTTCGGACCGAATGTAGCCGCAGGGACGGTTCGTCAGAATGTTGAGCACCTCGCGCAGCGGCCCGATATGGCGCCGCAGTCCGAAGGTCGACCGTTTCGCTTTGAAGATCTCGTGGATGAGACCCTCGTCGAACTCCTCGAACAGCTTCTGCTCGAGCCCGTCCACCATGCCGTTGAGCCCCTCGACCAACGGAAAGTAGCTGTCCACCGCCTGGTCGATGATGTGGTGCATCGTCATCTCGACACCCCGGGCGAGGAGGTCGGGACTGCGCAACAGTCGGTCGCGCGCTGCGTCGCACCCCGTCGACGGCACAGCATGTACGGTGACCAGGAAATTCTTGCCGAGGAAGAAGTAGAGGTTGGAGGTTTGGAGATCGAACGGGTCGGGAGTCGCCTGGTCGAAGGCGACCCCCGCCATCACCACGAAGACGTAGCGGTCGTACTCTTCCAGCTTGACGCGGGTGCGCGGCGAGAGCGTGTCCTCGACGGCGAGGGTGTGGAACTCGAATACCTTCTCCAGAAGCGCGTGCTGGTGGAGATCGTTACTGTCGACGTCCACCCACAGCTCACCTTCACCGGCGCGCACGATCTCGCGCAGCCGAGCCGGCGAGAGGCCTCGCTCGACCCCCCCGTCGGGCCGCCGATAGATGCTGGCGGGCCAGTGTTTGGATGCCTGCGGTGCGGCAGTGGCGGTCATGACTGTAGTATCGGGACGCCGCGACCCTCAGGCAAGCGCGCGCACGTGGGCGCGGGCCCCGGCAGCGAGCAAGTCGAGCCGGTACCCGCCTTCGAGCACGCCGACGACCGGCGCCGGCGCGACGCGCGTCCGAAACGCGCTCGTCCAGTGCGCCACATCCGCGGGCCCGAGCGTGAACCCGCCCAGCGGATCTCCCGCCAGCGAGTCGAACCCGGCCGAGACCAGGAGGAGGTCCGGCCGCCACCCCACCGTCGCGGCGTCGACGGCCGCGAGCAGGTCCCGCACGTACACCTCGGGGGCGAGGCCGGGCGGGCGGGGCACGTTGAACACGTTGCCCACGCCCCGCTCGTCCTCGGCGCCGGTCCCCGGATACCAGGGATACTGGTGCATGGACACGTAGCGGATCGATGGATCGCGCTCGACCAGCGCCTGGGTGCCGTTCCCGTGGTGCACATCCCAGTCCACGATCAGCACGCGCGGCTTCCCCAGCTGCTGCGCGTGGCGCGCCGCGACCACGACGTTGTTGATCAGGCAGAATCCCATGGCGCGGCCGGCGAGCGCGTGGTGCCCCGGAGGGCGCGTGGCGCCAAAGGCCGAGCCTCGCTCGATCCCCTGCTCCGCCGCGCTGATCGCCACGCCCGCGGCCGCCAACGCGGCGTCCCAGCTGTCCCGGCTCATCACGGTGTCGGCGTCCAGCGCGCCTCCGCCGCCGCGCGCGAGGCGCTCGAGCGCGTCGAGATAGGCCGGAGAATGGACCCGCTCCAGCTGGTCGCGCGTCGCGGACTGGCCCTCCACCCACTCGACCGTCGCCGCCAGGTCGGGCGCACGCAGCGCGGCGATGACCGCCTCGATCCGCTCGGGGCGCTCGGGATGGCCCAACCCGGGATTGTGGAGCCGGCACGCGCGGTGCCAGACGACCGGGGTCGTCACTTAGTTGTCGAGATGCTTGCCGTGCAGCAGCTGCCGGATCGATTCCACCTCCGCCCGCATCTCTCGTCGCGCGCGCTCCAGGTCCGACATGACGCGACGGTACCGCCGCCACCCGATCACCACCAGCACCGCTGCGACGAGGCAGACCGCGCCCCAGAAGACCAGCCAGCGGCGACCGAGGGCAAACCCGCTGTACGCCAGCAGCAGGGCGTCCAGCAGCAAGAAGCCGACGGTGAAGGTCGGCAGCGCGCGGGAGACCATCAGCGCACCGGGTGGCGCCGGGCGGGCAGGACGATGAACGGCGAGTTGGGCACGGCGCCGAGCGCGGCCAGGGTGGTGGTCTCGTCCAGCACCTGGGCGCCACGGAACTTCACCACGTAGTCCTCGGGCCGCACCTGTGCTCGTTTCAGCGCCTGGGTGAGCGCCTGGCGCTTGAGCTCCGCAACCGTGGTCGTGGGCTCGACCGCGAGAAATACCTGATCCCACACATCGGTCACCATCACGCGGACGGCGAACCGCTCACCCACCGCGGTCAAGCGACCTCCACCGCGGTTTCGAGGGGGAGCGTCGAGAGGAAGCGATCCAGCGCCTGATCGAAGAACAGGGTGGAGGCGCGCACCCGGGTCTTGCCCCCCGCATCCGCCCACGCATGCAGCGCGATCTCCTCCCCACCCTGACCGCGCAGCACCAGAAACCCCGGCCCTTCCTTCTCCACGAACGCGGCCGCGTGCGGCACCCGCTCCGCGAAGAACCGCTTCGCGCGCTCGAGCAGGTCCTGGGGGGGGAGCGCGACGGTGGTGGAGTGCGTCATGGCTCGGAAAGATAGACACGTCGCGGCCCGCCGGGGCCGGCACGCCGGTTGCTATGGGCCGCGGGTGAAGCACCTGAAGTCCCGACCGACAACGAAAGGAGTATTGGCAATGTTCGTCACCACTCGTTCCCTCCAGAGAGACCCGGTGATCAACCGGATCTTCGACGTGCTGGGCAGCCTCAACGGCGACAGCACGGAGGCCTCGTGGGTGCCGCCCGTGGACATCTTCGAGGACGCCGAGGCGACCCGCATCATCGCGGAGGTGCCCGGTGTCAAACCCGAGGACGTGACGCTCTCGCTCGAGAACAACGTCCTCACGATCAAGGGCGCGAAGCAGCAGGTCGCCGAGGAGCGCACCGAGCGGGTGCACCGCTATGAGCGGACCTATGGCACCTTCGAGCGCAGCTTCACCCTGCCCGCGACCGTGGACGCGAGCAACATCAAGGCGAGCTACGAGCACGGCGTTCTCACCGTGACGCTCCCCAAGGCGGAGAAGGCGAAGCCGCGGCAGATCGAGGTGCAGGTCGTGCCGAAGTAACGAGAGCGGCAGTCCGGACGTTGCGTAGGGGCGCAG
>QHTS01000119.1 GCA_003220905.1 Gemmatimonadota bacterium
AAGGCGAAATAGAGCGCGCCACCACTCTCCCTGAACTCGCGTGAGTCGCCCGCCAGCGCCGTCGTGCTTCCCGGGGGCAGCACCCGCCGGGCCAGGCGATCGAGTGAATCGAGCGCCTCACCCTGGGCGAACGGGGGAACCAGGGAAGCCGATAGTGTGAACGAGGGCACCCGATTGAAGTGGTTGATCTGCCTCGGGCCCACGCCCTCCTCGACTTTCGCCAGGGCGGCGAGTTGCACCAGCTGCTGCCCTCGTCCCCGCAGGTAGATGCCCGACATGTCGCTCGGCGTGGCCCGGTGACCGGGATCGAGCTGTACCATCACATAGTACAGCTTGTCGTTCCGTGTGAACGTGCTGACCCGGCGACCGCCGAGGAACGTCTGGAGCGCGGCCGCGACGTCGCGCACGGGCACCCCGAGGTCTTCCGCACGGTCGCGGTCGAAGGTGACGCGCAGCTCCGGCTTGTTGACGCGCAGGTCGGTGTCGATGTTCGTAAGACCCTTGATGGCGCGCGCCTGCGGCACGAGCGTGTCCATGGCCTGGCCGAGCCGCGCGAAATCCGGATGCTGCACCACGAACTGCACCGGCTGGCTGAACCCGAGCGCCCCGGGGCTGTACGGGAACGCCTGGAGGCCGGCTGCACCACGAACTGCACCGGCTGGCTGAACCCGAGCGCCCCGGGGCTGTACGGGAACGCCTGGAGGCCGGCGATCCCGAAGAGCTGGGGGAACAGCATGCCAACGAGTTGCTGGACGCTATTGTGGCGTTCGCTCCAATCTTTGAGGATGACGCCGACAAACGCCCGGTTGACCCCGCCGGCGAATCCGCCGATGATCGTGAAGTAGCCTTGGACACCGGGCGTCTTGCCGATGATCTGCTCGATCTGGCGCACGTAGCCGTCCGTGTATGCGAGCGATGAGCCCTCGGGCGCGAATGCCACCACGAGGAAGAACCCGCGGTCGTCATCCGGAATGAGCTCCTGTTTCAGGTTGCGGTACAACACGAACGCCAGGGCCACCGTCACGACCGTCCCGGCCACCACGATGCCCCGATGCCGCAGCGCGGTCTGGAGCAGCTTCGCGTAGCGCTCGGCGATGGCATTGAAACCTCGCTCCAACACCTTGAAGACGGCCCCATGCTCGTGCGGCACCCGCAGTACCTTGGCGCACAGCATCGGCGTCAACGTCAGGGCGACGAATCCCGAAATCACCACGGCGCCGGCGACCGCGATCCCGAACTCGCTCAACAGGCGTCCAGTCGAGCCGCGCAGGAACCCGAGGGGCGTGAACACGGCCACCAGCGCGATCGTGGTCGCGATCACGGCAAAGCCGATCTCGTTGGTGCCGTTGACCGCGGCCTGCTCCGGGGCCTCGTGCAGCTCCTCCTGGTGCCGGTAGGCGTTCTCGAGCACGATGATGGCGTCGTCCACCACGATGCCGATGGCGATCGTGAGCGCGAGCAGCGTGAAGTTGTTGATCGAGAAGCCGAGGAAATACATGATGGCGAACGTCGCCACGATCGACGCCGGAATCGCGAGCCCGGGGATCACGGTCGCCCGCAGGTTCCGCAGGAACACGAAAATGATCAGCACGACGAGGATGGCCGCGATCAGCAGCGTCAGGCGCGCATCGTTGATCGAGTGCGTCACGAACACGGACCCATCGAACGCAGTTTCGAGCTTGACGCCCGGGGGCAGCATCTGCTGAATGCCGGGGATGGCCTCACGAATGCGTTGCGCCACGTCGATCAGGTTCGCCTTGGACTGCCGGACCACGCCGATGGCGACCGCAGGAATCCCGTTGTAGCGGAATATCGAACGAGTGTCCTCGGGCCCGAGCTCGACGTGCGCCACATCCTTGAGCTTGACGACCTGCCCGCCCTGACTCGTCACTACCATCTCCCCGAATTCCCGCGGCGTCTTCAGCTCGCCCAGGGACCGGACCGAGAACTCCCGACGCGTGGACTCGATTCGGCCGGCGGGAATCTCGACGTTGCGCGCGGTGATCGCGCTTTCCACGTCCTGCACGGTGAGGCCTCGTGCCGACAGCTCGTCGGGCTGGACCCACGCGCGCATCGCGAAGCGCCGCTCGCCGTAGACCCCGGCGCTGCCGACGCCCGCCAGACTCTGCAGCCGCGCCTTGACCAGGCGGTCGGCGACATCGGAGAGCTGCATCAGGTCGTAGTTCGGGCTGCTCAGGGCCAGCCAGAAGAAGGGTTGCGCGTCGGCCTGTTGCTTCGCGATCACCGGCTCGAGCACGTCGACCGGCAGTCGCCCGCGCACCCGCGACACCTTGTCGCGCACGTCCTGCGCGGCGACGTCGACGGGCCGGTTGAGGTTGAACTCCAGGATGATCTGGCTGTTCTCCTCCGAAGAGGAGCTCGAAAGCGTGCGCAGTCCCTGGATCGTGGACAGTTCCTCCTCGAGCACGTCGGTGACCGCCGTCTCCACCACCTGCGCGTGCGCGCCGGGCAGCACGGTCGAGACCGAAATGATCGGAGGGTCGATGTCGGGGAGCTCGCGCACCGAGAGCCGGGTGTACCCGATGACGCCGAACAGCACGAGGGCGGCCGAAATCATGCTGGCCAGGACGGGACGGCGGATAGACGTCTCTGAGAGCTTCATAGGGCCCGAAAATTAACCGAATGGGTTGCAGTTTGGGGAAGGGGGGCCGGCTGTCAGGAAATCGTGGACTGTCGGCGCCTCCCACCCACCTATACGACTACGACGATCCAATCCCCTCGAATGCGACACTACGGCTGTGCCCTCGCCTTGCTTCACGGGCGCGCGGGCGTGGGCACCCGGCGCGTGGCTTCGATCCGCAGGTAATCTCGCTCCCAGGTAGCGCCGCCGTCGCTCGAATGATCGGCGGTCCAGCTGAAGTGGTTCGCTGGATATTGTAATACCGGATCTTCAGTATCGTGGTCCGGCCGTCCGGCGCCTGGCCGCGCTGCTCGACGTCCATTTCCGGGCGGCGTCCTAGTGCTGGCACGTCGGGCAGAACGTCGTCGCGCGCAAGTCGACCGTGTGGGTCGTGACGAGCTTTTTCCCGCACGTGAAGCAGGCTTCCCCGCCGCGGCCGTACACCTTCAGCTCGAACTGGAACCGGCCCGGCTCGCCGACCCCCGTGCGGTAGTCCCGGACGGTCGTGCCCGACGAGCTCACCGCACGCTCCAGCACGTCGGTCACCGCGGCGTGAAGGCGCGCGAACTCATCGAGCGACAGCTTGCTCGTCGGCTTGGAGGGATCGATCCCCGCCTGAAACAAGGCTTCGTTCGCGTAAATGTTTCCGACGCCGGCGACGCGCCGCTGGTCCATGATCGCCTTCTTGATCGCGGCCCGCGTGCCCTTGAGGCGCTCGGCGAACACGAACGGGGTGAACGTCTCATCCAGGGGCTCCGGCCCGATGCGGCCGGAGTAGGCCGCCCACCCGCTCTCGTCGAGCAGCCACACCGTGCCGAGGCGGCGCACGTCGCGATACACGAACAGCCGTCCGTCCTCGAGGGTGCACGTGAGGACGGCGTACTTCCGTTCGTCTTTCGAGAGCCGGCGCTCGTACACGACGAGCGAGCCCGTCATGCGTGGCTGAACCACCAGACGGTGGCCGCTCGTGAGGCGGAACACCGCGTGCTTGGCGCGCCGGCCGACCTCCTCGAAGGCGTTTCCTGTGAGGGTCCGGAGCAAGCGGGGCTTCGACACCCGGCGCAGCACGTCCGTCTTTGCAAGGCGGACCCGCGCGATCTTGAACCCCTCGAGCCGGGGCGCGAGCTCCCGGACGATCGTCTCAACCTCGGGCAGCTCCGGCACGCGCCTCCCTGGTTTCCCGCCACCCAACGTCGCGCCGGTACGTCTTCCCCGGAAACGTGATGAGCTCGCACGCGTCGGTGCTGCGTCTCGCGGCTTCGCCTACCGTATCACCCAGCCCGGTGACCGTGAGCACCCGCCCGCCATGCACCCGGAGCCCGCCCTCGGCGTCGCGCTCCGTGCCTGCGTGGAACACCAGCGTCCCGGGTTCGAGATCGCGCGGCACGATGATCGCGGCGCCCAGCTCGGGCTTGTCGGGATAACCGGGCGCCGCGAGCACCGTGGCCACCGCTGCGCGCGTCGCCGCGAGGGCCGTCTCTCGAGGCCGCCAACCTCCGCCGGCGATGTCGGCCAGGTGACGGGAGACGCCGGGGAGGAGCGGGAGCAACGCCTGCGCCTCGGGGTCGCCGAAGCGGCAGTTGAACTCGAGCACAGCGAGCGTGCCGTCGGCCGCCAGCATCAGTCCGGCGTACAGCACGCCCTGGAAGGGGGCGCCCTGCGCCGCCAGCTCGCGGATCGCCGGCTCGAGCACCTCGCGCCGCACCCGCTCGAGCATCCCTGCAGTGGCGACGCTCACCGGGCAATACGCGCCCATGCCACCGGTGTTCGGGCCCGTGTCGCCCTCGCCCAGCCGCTTGTGGTCCTGCGCCGCCGGGAGGAGGAGCAGCTGCTCTCCGTCGGTGAGTGCCAGGACCGACAACTCCTCCCCCTTCAGGAAGTCCTCGATCACGATCTCCCGGCCCGCGTCCCCGAACGCCGCGTCGACGAGCATCGCGCGCGCCGCGCGCGCGGCCTCGGTGCGCCGGGCGCACACCACCGCCCCCTTTCCCGCCGCGAGGCCCGAGGCCTTCACGACCAGCGGCTCGGCGTGACGTTTGATGTACGCGAGCGCGGGGTCGAGCGTGGTGAAGGTCTGGCTCGCCGCGGTGGCAATCCGGGCCCGGCGCATCAGCTCTTTCGCGAACGCCTTGGACGACTCGATGCGCGCGGCGGCGGGGCCGGGTCCAAAGACGGCATGACCCGACGCGCGCAGCGCGTCCGCGAGCCCGGCGGCGAGCGGCGCTTCCGGGCCCACGATGACGAAGTCGATCTTGTGCTCGCGGGCGGCCGCGACGAGATCGGCGGTGGCGTCGGCAGGAATCGCGAGATTGGTGCCGAGCTGGGCGGTGCCGGGGTTACCGGGAGCCGCGAAGACTCCCGAGTCGGGGAAGTCGCGCTTCAGCGCCCAGCAGAGCGCGTGCTCGCGGCCGCCCCCCCCGACGACCAGGACTCTCACTTCTTCTTATTGAACGCGTCCGTGAACGCCTGGGCGGCCCGCTTGGCGGTGTCCACCACGTCGTTCACGACGGCCTTCGCTTCCTTCATGTAGTGGTCGCGTGCGTCGTCGATGTCCTTGTCGATCGGGCGTTGCTCCGCCTCGGGCCCGCGGCGGGTGTATTCGCCACGCAACACGCGATCGTAGTGGCCCTCTTCGATCCAGCGCTGCACCTCGGCGGCTCGCACCGTGTTGAACGGATGCGAGCGACCCAGCACGCCGAGGATCTTGAAGATACGGTCGAGCGCGCCGCCCGCATCCTCGTATTCCTTCGCCTGCACGAGGAACGCGTTCAAGTCCATCTGCGACATGTCGCCGCCCCCTGCGAACTTGAGGTTCACGCGCAGCGACGCGGTCGGGTCCTGGCACGCGAGCAGCCCGGCCCGGTCGGAGGAGAGCTCGCTCTTGCGGAACCACTCGAGCAGGGCGAGCTGGATCGGCAGGATGGCGATCCCGGCCAGGAACGGGAGGGCGCCCAGGCTCACGTGGAGGATGAGCACGAGGATGGTGTGGTACAGCGCATGGCCGCTCATCACGTGCCCGAGCTCGTGGCCCAGCACGTTCCGCACCTCGTCGTCGTCGAGCAGTTTCAGGGTGCCCGAGTTGATCACGATGAAGGGCCGATCCATGCCGAATGCCCCGGCATTCGCGAACGGCGTCTGCGACACGAACAGCTCGGGCCGCTCGGGCCAATCCATGGACGTGAGCACATCGGTGTAGAGCTGGTTCAGGCGCGGGAACTGGGTCGGCCCGACGCGCACCGCGTCGGCCTGGAAGATCAGCCGCACGCCTCGCTCCCCGATGAAGCCGTAGATCTTCTTCACGACCTCGTCGAACCCGGGCACCGAGCGGAGCGACTGCAGCGCGGCGCGGTCGGCGGGGTGC
>QHTS01000123.1 GCA_003220905.1 Gemmatimonadota bacterium
TCGCGCGAGTGGTCCGTCGATGGTGTGGTCGGGTCGTTCCCGTGGTCGGCGGTGAGAATGATCAGGTCGTCTCCCGTGAGGCGGGCCTCGAGCCGGGGAATCCAGGCGTCGAGCTGCTTCAATCCCTCATGAAACCCCGGGACGTCGTTCCGGTGCCCCCAAGTCTGGTCGAATTCGATCACGTTCACGAAGATGAACCCCGCCGCGGTGTCGTCCAGGGCCCGCTCGATCAGGCGGTACGCGTCCGCGTTGGTCGGTGTGTGCTCGCTCGCGATGTTCCGCCCCGCGAACAGATCGTCCACCTTGCCGATCCCCACCCGCGGCACTCCCGCGGCCGCGAGCCGGTCGAGCAGGGTGGTCCCCACGGGCTCGATCGAGAAGTCCTTACGGCGCGGCGTGCGCTCGTACGCCTCAGCCTTCCCGGCGAATGGCCGCGCGATCACGCGGCTCACCGCGTGCTCCCCCACGAGCAGGTCGCGCGCGATCGCGCACGCCCGGTACAGCTCGTCCAGGGCGACCGTCTCCTCGTGCGCCGCCACCTGGAAGACCGAGTCGGCCGACGTGTAGACGATCCACTTGCCGGTGCGCTGGTGCTCCACTCCCAGCTCGGCGATGATCTGGGTGCCTGACGCCGCCTTGTCGCCCAGATACCCCCGACCAGTGCGTCGCGCGAAGTCGTCCAGCAGAGACGTCGGGAAGCCGTGCGGGTAGGTGCGAAACGGCCGCTCGAGTATCACCCCGCAGATCTCCCAGTGTCCGGTGGTCGAGTCCTTCCCCGGCGATCTGGGGAGCGCCACTCCGTGTGCCGCGGTGGGCCTGACCCCGGGCGCCAGGCCGGGGATGGACCGACATCTGCCCAAACCGAGCCGTTCCAGATTCGGCAGCCGCAGCCCCCCCACCGCGCGCGCGACGTTCCCGAGCGTATCCGAGCCCGCGTCGCCGTAGGCCGCGGTGTCGGGCGCGGGCCCGATCCCGAGCCCGTCGAGCACGATGATGGCAGCCCGCTTCAATCGTAGATGCGCGGCAGCCGGGGGCCGAGCGAAGTCAGCACGGCGCGCTGCAGCTCGCCGCTCCACGCGGCGAGCTCGTCCAGCGTGATGCGCCCGCCCCCCCCGCCCCTCTCTGCCTCGCCCAAGAGCGTCGCCACGTCCCCCACCTGCACCGGGTGATCGCCGGTCTCCACCATCGTCAGGTCCATCGTCACGGCGCCGACGATGGGACAGCGCTGGCCCCCAAGCAACGCCGCTCCCCGCCCCGAGAGCCCCACCGCCCGCCGCAGGCCATCGGCGTAGCCGATGCCGAGCGTGGCGACGGTCGTGGCCCGGTCGGCGCGCCACAGCGCGTTGTAGCTCACGCTCTCTCCCGCGGCTACGCGCCGCACCGCGAGCACCCGGGCGCGAATGCTCACCACGGCCCGTGGCTCGGGGAACCCCTCTCCCGGTGATCCCCCGTACAGAAATACTCCTGGTCGCACCAGATCGAACGCGAAGCGTCGGTCCGTCAGCGCGGCCGCGCTGTTCGCCACGTGCAGCAGCGCCGGGCGGCGCTTGAGCCGCCCCACTGCGCGATCGAACCGCGCGAGCTGCTCTTCGACCGAGCCGTCCCGCCGGTCCGCCGAATGGAACTGGGTGTAGCAGCCCTCGAGGTACGGCGTGTCCGCCGCGTCGCGCACCGCGTCGATCTCATCCCACCGCACGCCCGAGCGTCCCATCCCGGTGTCGATCTCCAGGTGAAAGGCGCGCTCGCCGCGCGCGGTCCACTCGGTGATCGCCCTCGCGTCGCCAAGCACTGGCGTGAGCCGGAAGCGATCGAGCTCGTCGAACAACCCGGGCTGCCCCGGCATGAACACGACCACGGGGCGGGTGATCCCGGCCGCGCGCAGCTCGGCCCCTTCGTCGACCGTCGCGACCCCGTAGCCCCAGGGGTCGACCCGTTCCAGGGCCTTAGACACGGCGACGGCTCCCACCCCGTAGGCGTTGGCCTTCACCACAGGGAGGAGCCGCGTGCCGGCGACCCGGGCCACCGTGCGGGCGTTCTCGACGACGGCGGCGAGGTCCACCTCGACCCACGCACGGGGGGGGGCCTGACGCCCGCGGATTGAGCCGTTCACAGGCGCGGGTATGATACCCCGCGTGATGACCAAATGCAACGATTATCCTTCACGCATGTTGACACCTCCGTCACGAGCCTCCGCGCCCGGCGATGCCGCGCTCGCCCGCGCCCTCGCGCTCGTCCGCGATCTGCGCGCCCGCTGCCCCTGGGACCCTGCCCAGACGCGCGCGACGCTGCCCCCCTACCTAGTCGAAGAACCGCTCGAGCTCGATCAGGCGCTCAAGCACGGCGAGCCCGCCGAGTTGCGCGACGAGCTGGGCGACGTGCTGCTGCACCTCGCGTTTCAGATCGTGATCGGGGAGGAGGGGTGCGAGTTCGACGCCGAAACGGTGACGCGCGCGCTCGAAGAGAAGATGTGGCGGCGGCATCCGCATCTGTTCGGTGATTCACCGACACCGGATCACGAGGGCTGGGAACGGGTGAAGCGCCGGGAGCAGGGAGCAGGGAGCGGGACCCTCCGTGGATTGCCGCCCTCCCTGCCGCCGCTCCTGATGGCGTATCGGCTGCAAGAACGGGCGGCGGGCGTGGGGTTCGATTGGCCCGATGCGACGGGACCGATGGAGAAGGTGAAAGAGGAGATCGGGGAGCTCGAAGTCGAGATGCGGGATGCGGGCAGCGGGATGCGGCATGCGCTGCGGGATGAGATCGGTGATCTCTTGTTCGCCGTCGTGAACCTGTCGCGCAAGCTGAGCATTGATCCCCGCGCGGCGCTCGAGCGGGCGAACGACAAGTTCAGGCGGCGGTTCGAGGCAGTGGAGCGGCTCGCGGCGGAGCGCGGCGTGGACGTCGGACGGGCAAGCCTGGAAGAGCTGGACCGGCTGTGGGACGAGGTGAAGGCTCAGTCCTTGTAGTGTCATTCCTTTCGATGTAGTACCGTCCGAAATTTCACGGCCACAGCTTGTACAGCGTGCGCGGGAACGCGATTGCCTCGCGGATGTGCGGGATGCCGCAGATCCACGCCACGGTGCGCTCCACGCCGAGCCCGAACCCGGCGTGTACGAACGTGCCGTACTTGCGGAGGTCCAGGTACCAGCTGTACGCGTCTTCGGGCAGCTTCTCCGCGCGGATGCGCCCGAGCAGCTTGTCGTAATCGTCCTCGCGCTGGCTGCCGCCGATGATCTCCCCGTACCCTTCGGGGGCGAGCACGTCGTTGTTGAGGACGGTGCGAGGATCGGCGGGGTTTTCCTTCATATAGAAGGCCTTCACCGCCGCGGGATAGTTGAACACCATCACCGGCCGGTCGTACTGCTTCGCCAGCAGCGTCTCCTCGTCACCCCCCAGGTCGCGTCCCCACGCCATGTCGCTGCCCAGCGTCTTGAGCTTCGTCACGGCGTCCGTGTACGAGATGCGCGGGAACGGCGGCCGGACCGCCTCGAGCGGCTTGACGTCGCGCTCGAGCTCGGCGAGCTCGGATTCCCGGCGGTCGAGGCAGCGCGCCACGATCGAGGAGACGAACTCCTCCTGTAGCCGCATGTTGGCGTCCGAGTCGTTCCACGCCACCTCGGGCTCGACCATCCAGAACTCGGTCAGGTGGCGCCGGGTCTTCGATTTCTCCGCCCGAAACGTGGGTCCGAAGCAGTACACCTTGCCGAGCGCGGCGGCGGCGGCCTCCACGTAGAGCTGCCCCGTCTGCGCGAGGTACGCCGTGCCCAGGTCGAAGTATTCCGTGGCGAACAGATGGCCGGCCGCTTCGCCGATCGCCCCGGTGAGGATCGGCGTGTCCACCAGGACGAAATGCCGCTCGTAGAAGAAGTCGCGGATCGCCTGGACCACCTCGTGGCGAACCCGCGCGATCGCCACCTGGCGCCGGCTGCGGAGCCAGAGGTGGCGGTGCTCGAACAGGAACGCGGTCCCGTGCTCCTTCGGGGTGATCGGAAAGTCGGCGCTGGGCCCCAGGATCCGCAGCTCCGCCGCCGTCAGCTCGACGCCGCCCGGCGCGCGCGCGTCCGCCCGTACGGTGCCGGTGACCTCCGCCGATGTCTCCTGCGCAAGCCGGCCGAACCCGTCCCACGCCGCCTCCGGTACGTCCTTCTTCGACAGCACGACCTGCAGGGTTCCGGTGCCGTCGCGCAGCATCACGAAGCCGATCTTGCCCGACGAGCGCGTGGTCATTACCCAACCGCGCGTGATCACCGTCTGACCCGCCAGGGGCGGCAGCTCCTCGATACGATGGAAGTCGGGCATAGGGGCGGTAGACTAGCGGTGAAACGCGGAACGCGGAAGTGGGAACGCGGAACTGAAATGCCTGTTCCGACTTCCGCGTTCCACGTTCCGCGTTCGTGTCACCCCACCCTGAACAACTCGAACCCGCGCTCGTAGCGCTGTACGATCCGCTCGCGATACGCCGCGTGCGCCGGCTGCGCGAGCGCCGGGTCCCGCGCGATGATCTCGCCCGCCGCGCGGCGCGCGGCCTCGAGCAGCGGCAGGTCGGTCGCGAAGTTCGCATACCGCAGCGGCACGCCGCCCGACTGACGCGCGCCGGCCAGCTCGCCCATGCCCCGCTCCTGGAGATCGAGCTCGGCGATCTTGAAGCCGTCGGTGGTTTCCGTGAATGCCTGCAGTCGGGGCGCCGCCTCCGGAATGTCGGAGAGGAGGATGCAGTGGCTCGCCGCCGCGCCCCGCCCCACCCGTCCCCGCAGCTGGTGCAGCTGCGCCAGCCCGAACCGCTCGGCGTGCTCGATCAGCATCACCGTCGCGTTCGCCACGTCGATGCCAACCTCGATAACGCTCGTTGCGACGAGGATGTGGACGGCGTTGTCGCGGAACGCCCGCATCGTCGCGTCGCGCTCCTCCGCCTTGAGCCGCCCGTGCACCAGACCGACCTCGAGCTCCGGAAACACCTTGGCGAGGCGCTCCGCCATCACGGTCGCAGCCTTCAGGTCGGCACGCTCCGATTCCTCGATCACCGGATAGATCACGTACGCCTGGCGGCCGGCCACGCACTCCGCGCGGATGAATTCGTAGATCTTCTGGCGCGCCGTCTCGGCGCGGAGCGCCGTCTTCACCGTCCCACGGCCGGGAGGGCGCTCGCGCAGCTGGGTCACATCCAGGTCGCCGTACAGCGTGAGCGCGAGGGAGCGCGGAATCGGCGTCGCCGTGAGCAGGAGCACATCGGGCGCATCGCCCTTCTCGACCAGCGCCGCCCGCTGCTCCACGCCGAAGCGATGCTGCTCGTCGATCACGACCAGGCCGAGGCGTTGGAACTTCACGGCCTCCTGGATCAGCGCGTGCGTCCCCACCACCAGACGCGTCGCGCCCGCCGCGATGCGCTCGCGCGCCGCCGCCTTCTCCGCCGCCGCGAGTCGCCCAGTCAACACGTCGGGCTTGAGCGCGAGCGGCTCCAGCAGGCGTGTGAGCGTCGCCAGGTGCTGCTCCGCGAGCAGCTCCGTCGGCGCCATGATCGCCGCCTGATAATCGTTCTCCACCGCGAGCAGCATCGCGAACAGCGCGACCACCGTCTTCCCCGTCCCCACGTCGCCCATCAACAGGCGGTGCATGCGGAGCGGCGCGAGCATGTCGTCGGCGATCTCGCGAATCGCCTGCCGCTGGTCACCCGTCAGCTCGAAGGGCAGATGCTGCTTGAGCTTCGTGGTGAGCGCCTTCTTCAGGGCGAACGTGATGCCGGCGCGTGCCCGTTTGGCGAGCGCGCGGGCGCGCGCCTGCACCAGCTGTTGGTCGAACAGCTCGTCGAACGCGAGCCGGCGGCGGCCCGCTTCGGCGTCCGCCGGCGTCGCCGGCCGGTGCACGGCCGCGAGCGCGGCCCTGAGCTCCGGAAGTCCGACCGCCGCGCGCAGGCCCTTGGGATGCGGGTCCGCCACGAGAGCGAGCAGTGCATCCAGGTGCTGATGGATCAGACCGCGGATCTGGCGATGGGTGAGACCTTCGGTCGCGGGATACACCGGCAGCACGAGGCCGCGCTCGGGGCCCGCTTCCCCTTCGTCCGCGAGAATCACGAACTCGCGCGCCACGAGCTGGTGGCCGTGATAGTACCGGACCGGCCCGGTGACGAGCAGCAGCTGGCCTTTCTTGATCTGGCGCTCGAGGAACGGCTGACCGGGCCAGGCGCACTCGAGCGGACCGCCGCCGCTGTCCTCACGGAGCACCGCCCGGAATACCCGCAGACCCTTGCGCGTCGGGAGCACTCCCGTGCTCACCACGCGGCCGACACACGTCACCTCCTCGCCCACCTGCACCTTGGTCAGGGGCGTGACCGTCGTGGCGTCCAGATACCGATGGGGCGCGTGGTACAACAGGTCGCCGACGCTCCTGATTCCAAGCCGCGCGAGCGCCTCCGCGCGCTTCGGCCCCACGCCCTTCAGGTACTTCACAGATGTCCTGAGCTGGAGGGTCACCCGCTGATGAGCCTCCGCGCAAACCGTTCCGCGTCGAATACCTCGAGATCGCCGAGGCCCTCGCCCGCGCCGAGGAAGCGGATCGGGACCCGCACCGCGCGCTCGAGCGCCACCAGCGCCGCCGCACCTCCCGTGACGCACGGCACACCCACCCGGTCGGCCCAGACCTGCAGTTGCTCGGCCGCGCCGGCGCGAAACGTGTCGGCCGCGGCGAGGAGCACCGACCGCCCCCCGCGCGCGAGCCGGGCGCCGAGCTTGGCGACCGCAGTCGTCTTGCCGACGCCGTTCACTCCGAACACCAGCATGACCGTGGGCGGCCCCGACGCCCGGGCGTGAGCGCCTCGATCACCGCACGCTCGAGCGCCGCCCGAAAATCGAAATCGCCGTCTCCCCCGCCCGAAACTCGATCGAGGATTTCCTCCGTCGCCTCCACGCCGAAATCCGCCTCGAGCAGGACCCGCTCGGCCTCGCTCCGCTCGCGCGCGCCGCGCCCGAACACGCGTGCCAGCCGCTCCCACAGGGCCATCAGGGCAAGCCCTCGCGCCGCCGCCACGCCCACTCGACCGCGAACGCGGCGACCGCCACGACAAACAGCCACCACCGGTCCCGGAGGGCCACGGTCGTGAGCCGTCCTCCCGGCGTGCCGGATTGGGGCGCGAGCACCGGGACCGCCGGCCGCCATTCATCCGAGTACGTGTCCACCGCCACCACGCCGCGCTCGGTACCCCCGCCGTCGCTCGCCGCGTAGCGGTACACCCCCGGCGCGAGCCGCAGCTCGGCCCGACCGTTGGCATCAAACCGCAGGGTATCGACGCGTTGCACTTGGTCGGCCGCCAACGAGATCACGACATCGCGCGGCTCGCCCCTTCCGGTCCAGCGCCAGAGAAGTGGCATGCCGTTCGGCACGTCGTACACAACCGGAGCAAGCCGCTCCCCGCTCCCTGCTCCCTGCTCCAACAACCAGTCCACCAGCGCCGCCACCAGAGCCCGATACGCCTCGCCGCTCGCACCACCCCGGAGCGCCCACCGGTAGAGTCCCCCGGCCGCGATCACCGCGCGGCGCGCTCCGGCGGGCGCGGACAGCGTCACCACCGGGCGCGGCGGGCCGCGCCGCGCGAGGCGCGCCGTCAGCGCGACCGCGGTCGAGCTGTCGAGCGCGAGCTCCACCAGGGATGTGGTGGGCGGGAGCGAGTCCCACGCCACCCCGGCGAGCGCGCCCGCGAGGGGCGAAGGCCCGGGGGCAGCGGAGGGGGGTTGCACGTACCAGTCGCCGTCGAGGCGCCGCGTCGCGGGCCAAAGCAGCACGGCTCCCTTGGGGCTGAAGCGGCTGAACGTCGCTGGGTCGCCGGCCTCGATGACGAGCGCCGCGCCGGCCACCGCCCGCGCCACGTCACTCGGCGCCCGGCTCTCGAGCGTCGTCGCGTCGCGCCAGCGGGTTTCCCCGGGCTCGGCTTCGATGAAGGTCCGCACGGGCACGCGGGCCACGTCCTCGACCATGCGCGCGAGGAACCGCGTGTCCCAGTCCGGCGGGGAGGCGAGCAGCACGACGGACGGCTGGGGGCTCACCTCGAGCACGAAGCGGCGCGCGTCGTCGCGGGGTTCCTCGTCCCCCACCCCCTCCAGCCGCACCTCCACCGCCACCCAGCCGGGAAAGGGGAAACGGGAAACGGGAAACGTGAGGTCGGTGGACACAATTCCGCTATCGGGGAGGTTTACGACCCGTGATGCGATCCGTCGACCGGTGACGCTCGTCGACAGCACCGCCGTCCCTTTCCCGTTTCCCCTTTCCCGTTTCCCGGCCGTCCCGTAGCTCACCATGAGTCGTATTGTATCTCCCGCGCTCACCCGGCGCGGTCCGTCAACGGAGGCGACAAAGGCATCGAAGAACGGCGCCCGGGGGAGCACGACGAGCCGCGCCCGGCGGACCAGATCCGGCGGGAGGTCGGCGAGATCGGCGACAGCGCCGTCCGAGACGACCGTGACCGGCCCGCCGCGCGCGGCGGCCGCGTCGAGCGCCGGGGCGAGCCGGCTCGCGCCCTGCGTCGGCGGAAGCGTGTCGAACCCGGCGACGCGCTCGCCGAACCGCCAGATGACCCCTCCCTGGGCGAGCGCCCGAGCCGTATCGAGAGCGTCCCGCCAGCGACCGCCGTAGCCCACCATGCTGAGGGAGGCGTCGAGCAGTACGAGCGGGGGTGCGCCGCCGGCCTCTACGCGCGCGGCGGTGGGGTTCCACACGAGCAGGAGCAGCGCGCCGAGGGCGGCGGCGCGCAGCGCGGCCAGCCCGAGCGTCACGGGGCGACGCACGCGAGCGCCTCCGCCAGCGTGAACCGCCGCTCGTGGAGCGCGCGGCCCACGATCGCGCCCGCGAGCCCCGCGTCCGCGGCGTGTCGCAGGTCGGCGAGCCACGCGACTCCGCCGGACACGATCACGTCGAGGCCGAGCGCCGCGATGGCCCGCGCGCCGACCAGATCCGGCCCGGTGAGCGTTCCGTCGCGCGCCGCGTCGGTGTAGATCACCGTGCGTGCACCGAGCGACTGCACGCGTCGCGCGAGCTCGACTGGCGCCAGGTCGACCACGGTCGTCGACCCGCGGGCGGCCAGGCGGCCGTCCCGGGCGTCGATCCCGACGGCGAGCCGATCGGCGCCGTGCCGCGCGAGGAGCCGCGCGACCAGTGCCGCGTCAGTCGCCGCCCCGGTGCCGATCACCACCCGGCTCGCCCCCCAGGCGAGCATCTCGGCGATCGCCACCTCGGTGCCGAGTGCGCCGCCCACCTGGACGAGGAGCCCCCCTCCCGCGCCCGCGAGGAACCGCTGCGCCAGCTCGCGGTTGTCGCCGGTTCCCAGTGCGCGATCGAGATCCACGAAGTGCACCCAGCGGGCCCCGTCGCGCGCGAACTGCCGCGCCACGGCGAGCGGGTCTGGAGAGGCGGAACGCGCGACGCGCCCGCCCTGGACGTCAACGGCGGGATAAAGCTCCACGATTGGGAAGGAAGCTAATCGCGCGCGGCGGTGATCGGGCGTGCGGTGGGGAGGGGTGGCGTCTTGGGCTCGAGCAGGACGAGTAGGCTGTCGCGCACGGCATCGAAGGCACCCGCGAGCTGCTTCGGCACCGGGGTCCCGGCGCCCATGTCTTTGCGCCGCGGGTTGGTGGGCCGGCCGTTCACCAGGAATTCGTAGTGCAGGTGCGGCCCGGTCGAGAGTCCCGTCGAGCCCACGTAGCCGATCGTTTCCCCCTGCGCCACGCGCTCACCCGTTCGGAGCCCGCGCGCGAACGCCGACAGGTGGCCGTACCGGGTGCGGATGCCGTTCAGGTGTCGCACGTCGATCACGTTGCCGTAGCCGCCGTCCTCGCGCCCGACCCGTGCGACGATCCCGTCCGCCGTCGCGCGCACCGGCGTCCCGTACGCCGCCGAGAAATCGACGCCCTCATGCGCCCGCCACAGGTGGAGGACCGGATGGTAGCGCGAGCCGAACCGGCTCGTGACCCGGCGGAACTGCAACGGCGCCCGCAGGAACGCGCGCCGCAGCGATCGGCCGCGCTCGTCGTAGAAGCCGGTCACGGGATCGCCCCCTCCCGAATCCTCGAAGTAGAACGCGTATTGGGGCGTGCGCGCCACGTCGACCCGCGCGGCCAGGATCCGGCCGAAGCGCCGCTCCCCCTCGGACGACTCGAGGCGCTCGAGCAGCACGGTGAACCGGTCGCCCGGGCGGATGTCGCGCGAGAAGTCCACTTCCCAGTCGTACACGTCGGCGATCGCCCATGCGAGCTGGCGTCGCTCGGGCGCCGGCAGGAAGGAATCGGCCATCGCCTTGTCGAGCGCGTCGTACAGTGAGGACTCGATCGCCGCCGTCACGCGCAGCCGCGTGATGGCCCACGGGATGGTCTCGATCGTCTCGACCCAGCCCGCATCGCCCGCTCCACGGACGACGGTGAGGCGCCGCTCGGGCGAAAGCCGTACCGTCACGCGACTCGCGAGGCTGTCGGTCTTCAGGCGGCGGAGCTCGAACTTGAGCCCGGGCCGGAGGCGGCGCACCGGCAGGCTCTTCGCGGCAGCGAGGAAGGCCGCGTAGTCGCGCCCCGTGACGCCGCCGCGCGCCAGCACGTCCGCCAGCGTCTCCCGCCGGCCGAGTGTCTCGGTGCGATCGGCGTAGGCCGCATCCACCAGAATGGGGAGCGCGGTGAGCGGCCGCCGCCAGGGCCACGCGTCGCGTGTCGCCCAGGCGAGGCCCCCGACGACGAGCGCGCCGGCGACGGCGTAATGGCTCACGCGCCATGAGGCGGGCATCAATCCATCTGCCGCCGGATGAACGTCGGGATCTCGAGCTCGTTGAGCTCGGACGGGGTTGGTGGCGCGGCGCGCCGGGCGGGCTGCTCCCCGGGCTTCACGTACCCCGCGGGC
>QHTS01000120.1 GCA_003220905.1 Gemmatimonadota bacterium
ATCCGCTGGTTGAAGGGGTGGAGGTGGTGGTAGCGGCGCTCCAACACGCCGTGCAGGCGGCCGACCAGCTCGCTCACCGCCGGCGAGCTCACCTGCACGCTCACAGGTCGAACTCCATCGCGTCCTCCCCCACTACGATGCCGGCCGCCTCGACCCGTGCCCGCTCCGCCGTGCTGCGACACAGGATCGGATTCGTGTTGTTGATGTGAACGAGCACCACCCGCTTTGCGTCGAGGCGCGGCAGGAGCTCCAGGCTGCCACCCGGCCCGCCGACCGGGAGATGGCCCATCTGTCGCGCCGTCGGCGTGTCGGCACCCCCCGCGGCCGCACCGAGCTCGTGGTCCGACCAGAAGGTGCCGTCGAAGAGCAGGAGATCGGCTCCACCGGCGACCCGCCGGACGGCGTCATCCATCGCCCCGGCTGTCGGGACGTAGGCGAGCGTTCCGCCGGTGCGCTCGTCCGTGAGCCGCAGGCCGACGTCGAACGCCGCTGTGGGCGCCGCGCGTGCGTAGCGCGGCGGGCGCCGGGCAACCGCCGTCGCTGAGCAGCAGATCCCGAGCGGAGCGCCGGCGCGGTCCGTAAGCGCGATCGGACGACCCTCCTCCAGGGCCCGCGGCTCGACGCCGGAATAGGCGGACAGCACACGATAGAGCGGCCACTCGTCGCCCAACAGTGCCGTCACGCCCGCTGGGGCGTACACCGGCAGTGTGTCGGCGCTCTCACGCAGCAACAGGAGACCGAGAGTGTGGTCGATCTCGCCATCGGTAAGGACGACCGCGCGGACGGGCGTAGCGCGGGAGCCGGCGGGGGGCCAGAGGGAGGGATGAGCGGCGAGCTGGGTGCGGAGGTCCGGGGAGGCGTTCAGGAGAACCCAGCGCTCGCCGTCGGCGCTCACCGCCACGGACGATTGCGTGCGGCTGCGACCGTCTTGTCGGGCTTCCGTGCAGTTACGGCAGCCGCAATTCCACTGCGGGACTCCACCGCCCGCCGCCGAGCCGAGGATGATAACGCGCATTGAACAAAGGGGCCGGGTTCGTCACCCGGCCCCTCATTAGCCGTGTCAGCTTGGTTCAGGCGTTGCCGGCGTACGCGCCGACTTCCATCCCCAGCTCGACGACCTCGAATTCAGGCTTCGTCCACGTCATTGGATCTTCCTCCAGGGGGAATCGTGGCCCACCACTACAAGCGCTTGCCCTCACCCCCACGCACGTGACGTGCCACCTGGCAGCCGAACGCTCGCGAAACACAATGCACACGCCTGTCGACACTTAACGCCCAGACCCGGGGCCCGTGGACCTCGACAACGAAGCCGTGCGGTGAGCTATTTCACCCAATGTGGG
This sequence comes from Gemmatimonadota bacterium, assembly GCA_003220905.1. Lineage (GTDB taxonomy): Bacteria > Gemmatimonadota > Gemmatimonadetes > Gemmatimonadales > GWC2-71-9 > AG41. The sequence goes on from QHTS01000120.1 coordinate 1,341, forward strand.
TGAAATCACCCAACGCGCCGTCAGGGCTGCAGGCCGAACTTCTTCAAGCGATAGCGCAGTGTATCCCGCGAAATTCCGAGGCGCTGAGCGGCTCTCGTCTGGTTTCCCCCGGCATCTCGCATCGCTCGCTCGATCATGGCCTTTTCCCACTGAGCGAGATCGACGCCCTGCGGCAGTAACGCTGGCGGTCCGGCGCCCGCCTCGGCTTCGGCCGGCGGGCCGTGGTGCGCCGACCCCGTGTCGTGGTCGGGACTCGTGAGCGAGAGGTGCTCTACGTCCAGTGTGGGGCCCCGGCTCCACAGCACGGCTCGCTCGATCACGTGGCTGAGCTCGCGGACGTTGCCGGGCCAGGGATAGGACAGCAACAGCTCGCGCGCCGGCGCGCTGACCTCTCGCACCGTCTTCCCGTACTTGGCGTTGAGGAGTCGCAAGAAGTGGTCGGTGAGGAGCAGCACGTCTTCACCGCGCTCGCGCAACGGCGGCACGACGAGGACGATCACGGCGAGGCGGAAATAGAGATCGCGGCGGAATCGCTCGCGGCTCGCCTCGCGCTCGAGATCGCGGTTGGTGGCGGCGACGATGCGGACGTCCACCTTGCGCTCGCGCACGCTGCCGACGCGCCGGACCGTCCGCTCTTCAATCGCCCGCAGCAGCTTGCCCTGCAATGGGAGATCGACGTCGCCAATCTCGTCGAGGAACAGAAACCCGCCCTCGGCCGCTTCGACCAGACCCGGCTTCGATTCTTTGGCATCCGTGAACGCGCCGCGCTCGTAGCCGAACAGCTCGGCTTCCATGAGGGTCGCCGGGAGGGCCGTACAGTTGACCTCGATGAACGGCTTCAACGCGCGAGGGCCGGCGGCGTGAATGGCGTGCGCGAGGATACCCTTCCCGGTGCCCGTCTCGCCCGTCAGCAGCACCGGCGGAGTGTCCTCCAACGCGGCGATCTGGCGCGCCCGCTCGAGCACCGCACGGACGGCGGGTGACTCGCCCACCATGGTTGCGAATCCGACGTCCCGGGTGGCGCGGCGGCGGTAGTACGACAGCTCCTGCTTGAGCAGACGGTTCTCGCGAGCGCGATCCGCCAGGAGCTTCAGCTCCTCCAGGTCGACCGGCTTCTTGACGTAGTCGAAGGCGCCGAGCTTGACGGCCTCGACGGCCCCCTCGATCGAGCCATAGGCCGTCAGCATGATCACGGGGAGCACGGGGTCGAACTGGCGGATCCGCTTCAGGAGGTCGATTCCGCTCATGCCGGGGAGCCGCACGTCCGCGAAGACGACGTCCGGCTGGAGGCTTTCGAGCAGCTCGAGCGCCTTTTCGCCGGAGGCCGCCACTTCGGCCTCGTAGCCGTGGTCCGCCAGGAAGGCCTTGGCGGACCGGGCCAGCGTCTGCTCGTCGTCGACGATCAGGACGGTCGAGCCGCTCATGTGAGACTCGGCGCCGGCGCGGTGTCGCCGCTGGCGACGGGCAGCCAGATGCGCACCGTCGTGCCGTGGCCGATCTGACTGGCGATGTCCAGGCGGCCGCCGGTTTCCTCGACGTAGCGCTTCGCGATGGCGAGGCCCAGACCCGTGCCCTCGGGTCGGGTCGTGAAGAACGGCTCGCACAGGTTGGGCAGAATCTCCGCGGGAATCCCCGGCCCCGAGTCGGTGATCTCGAGAGCGACGCCGTCCGCGCGGCCCTGGCCGTCCGCGCGCGCCCCGATCGTGAGCTGCCCTCCCTCGGGCATGGCATCGAGCGCGTTGGAAATGATCTCGGTCAACGCCTGCTCGAGCCGCATCGGGTCAACCCGGATTTCACGGAGCGTGGACGGAGCGGTGACAGTCAACTCGACCCGGCGCTGCCGCAACAACTCCGCGAAACCGGAGAGCGCGCCGTCGATCAGGGTCCGCACGCTCTCCCGCAGCGGGCGGAAAGGAGCGGGGCGGGAGAAGGTCAACAGGTGCGCGATCCGGAGATCGAGACGATCCACCTGCTCGATGATCGCATTCAACGGTTCGCGCGCGGCAGGACCCTCGACGCGGTGCTGGGCGAGCTGCGCGGCTGCACGCAGACTCGCGAGCGGGTTCCGGAGGCCGTGGGCCACCCCCGCCGCCATCTGGCCGATGGAGGCCAGCTTCTCGGACTGCACCAGCTGCGCGCGAGAGTGGCGGAGCTTCTCGGTCATCTGCGCGAAGGCGCGCGCCAAGTCCCCGATCTCATCGGAAGAGCGCGGCGCGATCGCGTGGTCCAGGTCGCCCGCTCCCACCACGGCCATCGCGTGCCGCAGCTCGTTCAGCGGGCGCGCCAGACTGCGTGAGATGAGCCACGATGCCAGGAGGCCCGCCGCGAGGGCGAGCGCGATGATGCTCCACAGGACGCGCCGTTCCACGTCGACGATCCTCGCCACCTGCGTGAACGCCGCCTGGACGCTGAACTCGCGCGCCCGTCGGTAGATTTCCCGGTTCACTTCCGCCAGGGCCGGCTGCAGGCGCTCCACGAGCTCCTGTCGGGCCACGACGGCAGCCGCGCCGTGCTGTCCGGCATCGTGAAGCTTGAACACCCGACCTGCCACGACCCGGATATCCGACTCGATCCCGCGGACACGGTCCGCGAGCTTGAGCTCATCGGGTGGGAGTCCGACGGTCCAGCGATCGAGCCAGAAGGCCACGACTTGCTCGGTGAGCGGGAACTCTTTCTTGGCCGCGGGATCGCCGCTCAGATAGCGCCAGATCACCTGGGTCTGGTTGAACATGGCGTCTTCGACTTCGGCGTAGGTCCGCGACCGGGCCAGTCGCTCCCCCAGCGATTCAAGCGTGCCGCGCACGAGCGCATTGGTGCGAATCGCCTGAACTCCGACCAGCAGGGCCGGGATAACCATGAGCGAAAAGCCCAGGAGCAGCTTGCGCTGGAGGGTCACACCTCGAAGCTTCGTGGGGCCGTGGGCGGGCGCAAGCCCCCACCGTTTTCTTACCTTCCCCTCGCGAAGCGAGGGAGCGTGTCATCCTGAGCGCCGCAGGCGCGAAGGATCTGTTTGTCGGGCGCGAAACGGATCGGCTACTCCCAGCACCTCATCCAAGATACCCAGCGTCTTATCCACCGTCTCCTCCTCATGCGCCAGCGACACGAAGTTGTACGCCGTTCGTTTGAACAGGAGCCCCCGCGCCGCACAGCCCCGCGCCACATCCCGCGAAATATTCTCGCTCGCGAAATGTAGAAAGCACATCTCCGCGATCCCGCCGACGCCCGTCACCACGTCGGCGTGCTTGCGGTGCAAGCGATGGAGCCCATGGAGTAACCGGGTGCCCATCCGGTGCAAATGCCCGCACACATCCTCATGCGCGAACACCTGCAGCGTGGCGTGCGCCGCGGCGAGCGCGACGCTCTCGGTCGCAAGCGTGGAAGAGATCCACGTGCGGGCGACGCCTGCCATCAAGTCCGCCCGTCCACCCACGACGGCGAGCGGAAAGCCGTTCGCCATAGCCTTGCCCAACACCGTGAGGTCGGGGCGGATGCCATAGCGCTCGGCCGCGCCGCCGATCGCCAGCCGGAACGCCGTCTTGATCTCGTCGAACACGAGCACCGCGCCCACCCGGCTCGTTTCCTCGCGCAACACCTCGAGCCATTCGCGCGTGGGCTCGATCACGACGACCGGCTCGATGACCACCACCGCGAGGCGATCGCCGGCTTCGCGGATCAAGCGCCGGGCCCCGTCCACGTCGTTGAACGGTATCTCCGCATACAGTGCCCGAGTCGTCGCGGGTACTCCTTCCCCACCCTGGGACCAATCGAGCCAGCCGTGGTACCCACAGCCGAGCACGCGTTCGCGGCCGGTGGCGACACGCGCCAGCCGCACGGCGGCGGCCACCGCTTCCGCACCCGTCTTCAGGAACCGCACCTGCTCGAGCCAGGGGATCCGCATGGCGAGCGCGTCGGCCAGCTCTTCCTCGAGCACCGGCGGCAGCGGCCCGGCGACGCCGCCCGCGATCGCTTGCTCGGCCGCGCGGTTCACGTCGGGGTGCCCGTAGCCGAGCGCCACGGCGCCGAGTGCCATCACGTAATCGAGGTACTCGCGACCCGCGGCGTCCCATACACGGCACCCCGCGGCACGCGTCATACGCGTCGGGAGACCTGCGATCTCGTCCGGGGCCGCGGCGCCGAACAGCGCGTCGGGCCGCTTGCTACCGGTCGACGTGAAGCCGGGAACGCGCCAGTCGCTCACCGTATTTCACCACCTCGATGGCCATCGCCCGCAACAGCTTCGCCTCGCGCTCGTCGAGCGGCGTGCGGTGAATCACTTCCCGCACCGTCCGCATGACGCCCTCGACTTGCCGCGTCTTGAAGAACTCGATGACGCGGAGCGCCGCCTCGGCGTCCGCAAACAATCGCTCCAGGTCGTCCACCGTCGCCGGCGGGCCCTCGCGGCGGGGCGTCTTGAACGGCCGATCGTCGTCGCCCCGCGCGAGTGCCAGCTCGTACAACATGAGCACGACGGCGTGCGCGAGGTTGAGGGAAGGATACGCGGGGCTCGTGGGAATGGTCACCACCCGATGGCAGCGGTCGAGTGCCTCGTTCGGTAGGCCCTTGTCCTCCCGCCCGAAGAGCAGCGCGACCGGGCCGGCTTCCGCGCGCGTCAGAATCTCGCGGGCGGCGTCCCGCGGACGCTGCAGATTGCGCTTCGCCGTGCGACCTCGCGCCGTGAAGCCCACCACGTGCACGCAGTCGAGCAACGCCTCCTCCATGCGATCGAACCGGGCCACGCGCGCCAGCACGTCCTGCGTCTGGTGCGCGATGCCTTCCACCCGATAGGAGTCGTACTCGCGCGGGCTTACCAGGCGGAGGTCGCGCAAGCCGAAATTCTTCAGCGCCCGCACCACGTGGGCGATGTTGACGAGGTCCTGGGGCTCGTGCAAGACGACGGTGATGCTCATAATGCCGATGACGCGAATGCGGAGTGTGGAATGCGGACTGCGGAATTGCAAGGCAAGGTCGTTCGCGTCACGACACTCGCGCTGACATTCCGCATTCCGCATTCCGAATTCCGCACTCCCATTATCCGACCAACTCCAGCACACCCATCCGTGCTACATCCTGCCGGTCGCCCCGGACGAACACCCAGCCGTTGCCGCCGCTCCAAACCAGTTGTCCGGCGCGGCGCGTGCGGCCCGGCAGCATCTCGTTCACGAGCAGGTCGAACCGCAACCGCCCGCCGACGTGGGCCCGCTGCCCCCCCCATTCGGGCCACGGGATGCCGAGCGTCACGACGTAGCCGCGTTCGGTACGCCGCCACGCGCCACGCACGCTCTGCGGATCAGCCGATGTATCGCTGGTAGCGCGTACCCGCAGCGCTGGTGCGTCACTCTCAGGGACAATGAGGTAGCCGAACGACCCGTCCCCATTCCCCCCTCCCTCGTCCCGCGCGACGTAGAGCTGCAGACCGTCCGAATGAATGTCGTCCGGCTCGTTGTCGAGTCGCAACGGCGGCGCGCCTTTCGGCCGGAAGCAGAGCTCGGCTTTCATCACCTCCGCGGCTACATAAAGCGCGTCGTCGTCCCAAGCGGCGTAGGCCATGGCGGCAAACTCGTCGGGGCCCGCGTACGGCTCCTCGCTGCGGCGATACTGATCCTCGAGCTCCAGCCGAAGCGGCTCGCTCGTGTCGAATCCGTCGAGCGTCCCGTCGAGCGGCGGGGGCGTGGCCACCCGGAGCGCCGCGCCCACGGCGGGCGTCGGCTTGTCGAGCTCGAGCAGCGGAGCGAGCGGCGGCTCCGGCGGGCGGGCGCCCGCGAGCCGAATGCGTCCCCCTCCCGAGCTCGTCGTGATCTCCCAGCC
>QHTS01000121.1 GCA_003220905.1 Gemmatimonadota bacterium
TGCCCTAATCTAGCCTGGACGGGAGGGGCTTTCCGGTGCAGAATTCGGCGGCCGTCACCACGCCCTTCACAGGAGATTCACGCATGAGATCCACGCTCGGAACCACCCTGCTTGCCATCTGCGCCCTCCCCCTCACGGTCGTCGTCGCCGCGCCGGCCCAGAACCCGGTCAGCAATGGCATCCGGGCCATCGCGCAGCGCCAGACGAAGAACATCGTGGAAGCCGCGGAGGAGATGCCGGCGGACAAGTACGGCTACTAACCCACGCCCGCCCAGATGAGCTACGGGGACGTGGTCGCTCACCTGATCAAGGAAGGGAACAACTATCTCTGCAGCGCGGCGTCCGGCATGAAGCAACCGGACGTGGACAAGTTCGCTGGGACGGACCCCAAGGACAAGCTCGTGGCGGGCCTCAAGGCCTCGTTCAAGTTCTGCGAGACGGCGCTGGCCCAGATCCAGGACGCGCAGCTTGGCGACAGCATCGACTTCTTCGGCGGCCGCAAGGTCACGAAGGGCATGGCGGGGCTGATCACCGTCGCCGACTGGGCGGACCACTACAGCCAGATGGCGATTTATCTGCGGTTGAACCAGCTGCTTCCGCCGACGGCGAAAAAGGCGAGCGACTAGCGGTCCCTGAGGATCTCGCGTGCGGCATTGTAGCCACACGCTCCCATGACGCCGCCGCCCGGGTGCGTCGCCGAGCCGCACAGGTACAACCCCTTGATGGGGGTGCGGTAGTCGGCGTACCCGGGCAGTGGGCGCAGGAAGAAGAGCTGTGACAGGGTCATGGCGCCCTGGAAGATGTTCCCGCCCGTGAGCCCGAAGCGGCGCTCCAGATCGAGCGGTGAGAGCACCTGCCGGTCGATCACCGACCGCTTGAAGTTCGGCGCGTATTCGTTGAGGATGTCGAAGCAGCGATCGGCGAACCGATCCTTCTCCTGATCCCACGTCCCGTTGCGCAGCCGGTACGGCGCGTACTGTACAAAGAACGACATGACGTGCTTGCCGGGGGGCGCGACGGTCGTATCCACCACGGACGGAATGGTGCATTCGAGGATCGGATCCGCCGACGGGCGGCCGTACTTGGCGTCGTCATGCGCCCGCTCGATGTAGTCGAGGGTGGGCGCGACGTGGATCGTGCCCCGCAGATGTCCGTTCGGCGGCAGGCCGCTCGCTCGCACGGCGGTGAAGTCGGGGAGCTCCGACAGCGCGACGTTGATCTTGAGCGAGGCGCTGGCGTAGTCGATGTTCTTGACGGCGGCTACGAACTCGGGCTCCAGCGCCTGCTCCTCGAGCAGATCGAGGAACGTGACGTGCGCGTCGGCGTTCGAGACGACTTTGCGGGCCTGGAACTCGGTCCCCCCCGCGTCCGCCAGCGCCACGCCCTTCACCCGACCGCGGCGGGTGAGGATCTTCGCGACGGGGCTGTTCACGCGGATCTCCGCCCCGTGCGCGCGCGCCGCGGACGCGAGCGCCTGCGTGATCCCGCCCATCCCACCGCGCACGTAGCCCCACATGCCCCGCACCCCGTTGCACTCGCCCATCACGTGGTGGAACAGCACGTACGCCGTGCCCGGCACCGAGGGCGACGCCATCGCGCCGATGATCGCGTCGGTCGCAAGCGCGATCTTCAGCTCCTCCGACTCGAACCAGCGATCGAGGATCGGCCGCGCGGCGCCCGTCAGGATCTCGAGCGCGGCCGGGCCCTCCCGCCCCAGCTTCAGGAAACGCCACCCGAGCCCCGCGAGCTGCGCGAGGTTCGTCGGCCGGAATGACCAGGGATTGGGCGGTGTCTGGAGCAAGGTGGGCTCGATGAAATCCGCCACCCGCTCGAGCATCGCTTCGTAGCGAGGCAACGCCTCGGCATCCCGCTCGGAGAACTTGGCGACTTGCTGCCGCGTCAGCTCTTTGTCGGGTCCCATCAGCAGGAAGCGGCCGTCGGGGAACGGCGTGAACGACGAGGGACTCCGCGGCAGCAGCTCGAATCCGTGGCGGGGGAGCTCCAGATCGTGGATGATCTCCGGTCGAAGCAGGCTGTTCACGTAGGCGGCCGTGGACACCTTGAAGCCGGGCCACAGCTCTTCTGTCACGCACGCGCCACCCACCACGTGACGGCGCTCGAGCACCAACACGCGCTTTCCCGCGCGGGCGAGATAAGCGGCGGTGACGAGGCCATTGTGGCCGGCTCCGACGATGATGATGTCGTACGACCCGGACATGACGATCCCTTCTGTGATCCGATGGGGTGCAGTATGTTACGGCCAGGGGAGCGACTGAAGGGACGGGAGCAACCCCATGACGCAGTCCCCGATCAAGCTGGCGCGATTGTTGGCGATCGCCTGGTGCGCGGCCCCGCTCGCCACCGCCGGGTGCGCCCGGCACAAGCCCGCCGCCGAATCCACCGCTCCCGCACCCGTCGCGCGCGTCCCGATCCTGCTGCGCGTCACCAACAGCAACTGGTCGGACGTGAGAATCTACCTGGTCCGCGGCTCGATGTGGATGCGCCTCGGCACGGTGACGACCAACAGCACCGTCGAATTCAGCGTCCCGGCCGATTATCTGAGCGGGGCGAGCACCGTGACGCTCGTCGCGGCCCCGGTCGCCGGGCGAACGCCCTGGACGACACCGCTTCCCGTGGTCGCGGCGGGCGACGAATTCGAGCTCGTCGTCGAGAACTTCCTGCAGTACTCACACCTGGTGGTCAGATAAGACATTGCGGATTGCGGATTGAACGCGCGCGACCATCGTAATCCGCAATCGTTTAAGGCCTTCGCTGCAGTCGCTCCATGAGAGAGCCCAGCTCGGGCGGTACCTGGAGCCCGAAGATCTCCCTGGTCGGAGCGGTGACCACGATGGACCGCGGTCCGGGCGCTCCTTGGCTGCCCGTGGGGCCGGCACTCCCGGCCTGTCCGGGCGCCCCGTCCACCGCGTCAGGGCAGCGCCGGTTGCCCGCGTCTGTGCCTCCCTGGCCGCCCTTGCCGCCCTTCCCACCTGCACCCCCGGGCCCGCCCGGGCCACCGGTCCCCCCCGGGCTTCGGGCTGCCACGATGCCGGCGAGGAAGGGGTTGACGAGCGGCACGATGACGTTGATCCGCCCGCCACGTCCCCCGGATCCACCCGGTCCGCCGTTGCCGCCGTTCCCTCCGGGAGCCCCGGGCTGCGCCGGGCAGCCCGCGGCCCCGGCGGAGCCATCGGTCCCTCTCGCACCAGCGATGCCGGTGCCCCCGCGGCCCCCGCGCGACTCGAGCACCAGCCAGTCTGCCGGCGGCACGGCGCCCGCATCCTGCAGCACGTAGAACGGCGGCGCGAGCCCGACCTGGATGCCCGCCACGAACAGCTTGTCGTAGAACGGC
>QHTS01000122.1 GCA_003220905.1 Gemmatimonadota bacterium
CATTCGGTTCGACGACGTGGGCAACGTGCTGCATCCGGGGCCCGATCGGATCTTCCGGATCGGCACGGACCGGCAGGTGACCGTCGCGGTGCGAGGCGACACGCTGGGCCGGCCCAACGGGATCACGTTGGACTCCGTGGGCAAGCGCTTCATCGTCGTGCAATTTGGGGGGCGCTCGGTGCTGGCGTGGAAGCCGGGCGACAAGGCGCCGAGCGTGATCGCCAAGGGCCCTGGTGGGTTCGACGGCGTCGAGATGGCCGGGAGTCGGATGCTCATCTCGAGCTGGAGCGACTCGACCGTGTCGAGCTACGAGACCGGACAGGAAGTGAAGGTGATTACCGGCTTGCCCAGCCCGGCCGACATCGGATATGACGGCAAACGCAAGCGCGTGCTGGTCCCCATCTTCTCGGGGAACCGAGTGGAGATTTGGCAGCTACCGTAAAACACGTCCTGTGGCGACGACGCAACTCTTCCGCTAGCGCACGGATCTTGCTAAGAGTGGTAGGGGACTTGGAGTGGGAGACGCGTCGGTGGTCGATACGGGTAGCCCCAGCCGTGGGCGAGAAATCAGAGTTCTCCTGGCGGACGATCACGCCGTCCTGCGGGCCGGTCTGCGTGCGCTGCTGGAGAAAGAGCCGGGTCTGGTCGTCGTGGGCGAGGCGGCGAGCGGGAGCGAGGCCGTGGCGCTGGCCAAGACCACGCGACCGCACGTCGTCCTGATGGACCTCGCCATGCCCGGGAAGGGTGGCATCGAGGCCACGCGCCGCATCGTCGCGCTCGGCATCGGCGCCAAAATCCTCGTGCTCACCGCGCTGCCCCAGGAGGCGCAGCTGAGCGATGCGCTCGAGGCGGGTGCGAGCGGCTTCATGCAGAAGGTCGCTCCGGTGGAGGAGCTGTCGCGCGCGATCAGAGCGGTGGCCGACGACCGACTATTCCTCGACCAGGACGCGGCCCGACTCATGGTGCTGCACCGCTATCGCCGGGCGGGTCAGGTAGACGACGAGAAAGTGACGGCGGGACGGTTGAGCGCGCGCGAGCGACAGGTGCTGGCGCTACTCGCGCTGGGTCACAGCTCGAAGGAGATCGGCCTGAAGCTGTCGGTCAGCCCCAGGACGGTGGACGAGTACCGCGCACGCTTGAAGGACCGGCTGGGGCTCCTGCACCGACCGGAGCTGGTGCGGTTCGCACTGCGGACGGGCATCATCGCGGAGACGTAGGCGACTCCTCCCAGCTTTCCTCTTGCACTTCCGCGAGCACCGATTCCAGCGGGTTGAGCTCGAGCCGTTTCGGCTCCGCCGGCAGGTCCAGGGTCGCCTCGGTCACGGGTCCGGTCACTCTGATCCGCACGTACGCGTGGAGCGAGGTGTCGGCGAACCCGATTTTCAGGGGCACGGGCATGATGAAGTGCGCGGGCACGTCCTCCTGGCGCACCCGCAGCCTCACGGTGTAGTGCCCGCCCTGAGCAGGCTCGGCGTGCCACGAGAAGACATAGGTGGGAATGGCGGTGCTCTGCACCCACTCGTCGAAGAACCAGCTCATGTCGATACCCACGTGCTGCTCCACCACCTTCTGGAAATCCCGCGTCGAGGCCCGGCGGCCGCGATGCTCCTGATAGAAATCCTGCATCGTTGCGATGAAGGCGTCTTCGTTCATGTTGCGGAGATCGATCATCAGGTTCCGGAGCATGTGCAGCACCCAGGCGCCCTTGTAGTACGTCATCAGACTGTAGTCCCGGGGGCTCAGCTGTCCCGCCCGCCATCCAATCCCGATCGGCGGTGCGTCCTTGCGCCGCCCGCGGATCTCCCGTCGCCAGTGCTTGAGGTGCCGGAAGAACTTGTCGTTGTCCCTGAGAATGAGCTGCATGTACCACAGACCTGAGAACTCCGCGAACCCCTCCGACAGCCATGCATCGCGGTATCCCGCCGGCTCGACGCCGATCCCCCACCACTGGTGCGCCATCTCGTGGGAGCGGAGGATCTCGTCGTAGCCGCTGTCGCTCATCGCCTGGAAGGTCCACACCGGCAGATACATCAGGCCCGGAAAGGCCTGCCCGTAGCTGAACGGGATTTCAGCGGCATAGTACCGGTCGAACAGCGGGGGACCGTACACTCGGGTGAAGAACGCGAGACTGTTCGCCACGTCGGCACCCACATCCTCCTCGGGTGAGCGCGTCGAGAGGAACCTCGACAGGAACACCGACCCTTGGAGCTCCCTTTGCAGCGTGAGAAAGAACCTGTCGAGCTGCCGATGCGCCTCGCCGTTCGTGTGGACGGTGACCGGCGGAATGCGAGGATCGGTGATCTTGAATTCGTCGAGCGTACCGAGGCTGAAGCACACCTGGTCGGCGGGCCGGACGGTGGCCCAATGCGACGTCACGACGTCGCCTTCCAGATGTGACTCGACCAGCCGGCCGATGCTCGCGAACCGGTACCGCTTCGGGGTGTGGAACGTCATGTCGACGTCCGCAGCCTGTCCGCCGTATCGCGGGAACCAGTTGTAGGACGACTTCACGAACAACCACTGATCGGGTGCTGTGGCACTTTGCACCCTGAGCCAGCCCGGCCACCGCCGCGTGATGCCTTCCACGATCGACGTGTAGCCGATGAGGTCGCCGTGATACGCGACCCGCACCGCGAGTGTGTCTCCCGCGCGGGGCGCCGGATCGAACCGAATCCACAGCTCGGAGGTCTTCTTGGTGCGGAAGATGCTCACGGCCCGGCCCCCTTCTTCGCGTACGGAGTCCACGTCCAGCTCCGAGAGCAGGTTGAACCGGGCCCAGGCGCCTCCCGCGCGTCGGGCGGTGAGCCGGGCGGTGGATACCGCCGAGAATCCGAGCCCCTTCGCGATCGTCGCTTCGATGCGATAGGCGACGAGTTTGAGCGCCTGCCCCCGCTCCGGGTCCGCCGTCGTGGTGTCGTGCAAATCCTCCGCCCGCCGGAACTCGGCGTCGACCTGAACCTTTTGCCCCTCCCGCCCGGCGCGCAGGAGCGAGACCTGCTCATCGTCGTCCGGATCCATCATGAACATCAGGTCCTCGCCGTGCTCCCGCTTGACGTGGGCGTAGAAGAACCCGTTCGCGTCGCCGTTCAGCAAGGTGGTGATGAGGGTCGGTTGCACGACCTGCCGCCCGTCCACGAGGTGATCGATCGCGTCGCCGAGGACGCCGGTCCCCTGGCTCGCCGCGGGACGCGGGCCGAAGCTGAGCTGCCGCTCGAGCTCGGCCAGCGTGGAATCGGTGAAGATGAAGGCGGCGGACGAGATCCGGGCATCCACGACGGAATCCCCGAGCACGCGCCGCACCTCCCCTCTCTCGATGGCGAGCGGCGGTGTAAACCCGACCGAGCCCCGTCCCACGAATACCGCGCCGATCGTGCGGCCCGCGACCGGCGTCGCCAGGAAAAGGTTGCCGTCCTCGAGGTGGAACTGGATGACGTCCCGACGCAAGGTGAGATTCCGCACCGGCGCGACGCGATCGTCCAGCGGCGCCAGCTTGCGCAGCGCTTCGAACACCGGCTCGTACCGTTCGGCCGCAGCGGTGCGCTCGAGGCCGGAGGGCGGGGGCGCCGCGGGAAGGTCCAGTCGCTGGGCGCTCGCCACGGCGATCGGGCC
>QHTS01000126.1 GCA_003220905.1 Gemmatimonadota bacterium
GACGTCAGGCGGCGAGACGACGGCACCGAGCGCGAACGCTGACGCCCACGGCAGGCCAGGAATCGCGTTGTGCGCAACCCAGGCAATCACGATCGTCGCGAACAGCACGTGTCCCACACCGAGGGACAGGATCGGTCGAAAGTTGGCCCGCACGTCGCGATAGGAGGCGAGCAACGAGGCCCTATAGAGAAGCGGCGGGACGAATATCAGGAACACGAGCCGCGGGTCGAACTGCACCGTGGGGAGCCCAGGGACCACGGCGACCAGGAGGCCGCCCACAACGAGCAGCGCGGGGGTGGGGAGCTGGAAGCGACGCGCCATCAGCGCCAGGAGGGTGACGCCGACGAGCAGCGTGAGGACGGTTTCGAAATTGTGCATGGCGTTTGCGCCCATCAAAGTTACCTTCCGGCGTGCATCTCTCCACCTTCCTCTTCGACCTCGACGGCACGCTCATCGACTCCATCGAGTTGATCCTCCGCTCGTACCGCCACACCATGCGCCTGCACCGCGGGCAGGAGCCGTCGGACGACGTCTGGATGCGGGGGCTCGGCACCCCGCTGTGGGTGCAGTTCCGGCTCTTCACCGAGGACCCCGCCGAGATCGACGCCATGGTGGCCACGTACCGCGCCTACAACCTCGCCCACCACGACGAGCTGGTGCGTCCCTATGACGGCGTGGTCGAGGCGGTGCGGGCGCTGCGGGACCACGGGAAGACCCTGGGCCTCGTCACGAGCAAGATGCGCAGCGGCGCCGTCCGCGGGCTCCGCGTCGCCGGGCTCGAGGACGCCTTCCACGTGATCGTCGGCGCGGACGAAGTCACGCATCCCAAGCCGCACCCCGAGCCGGTGCTCACGGCGCTCGAGCGACTGGGCGCGCCGGCCACGGGCGCGGTGTTCGTAGGCGACTCGCGTCACGACGTCGAGTGCGGCCGCGCCGCGGGCGTGAAGACCGCCGCCGTCCTGTGGGGACCGTTCGACCGCTCCCACCTGGAGGACCTCGAGCCGGATTACTGGCTGGAACGACCGGAAGACCTCGCCGCACTGGATTGATTTACGCGTTATTGTAGGGGCGCAGCATGCTGCGCCCCTACGCCGAAACACGACCGACCCCGACGGAAGGATTGACGCCCTTGCGCTTCGTCCCATTCGAGCTGGAGCGCTGGCAGAGCACCTGGGAGAACCGGGTGCGCTACAACCTGTCCGAGTCGGGCGTTCACCCGCTCTCGATCCAGGAGCTGCTCGGCCTGGCCGGCGCGTCCGCGGCGCCGCTGCTCGATGTCCGGCTCGGCTACAGTCAGTCGAACGGCACCGACCTCCTGCGCGGGCGCATTGCGGCGCTGTACGAAGGGGTCGCGCCGGAGCAGATCCTGGTCACCACCGGCAGCGCCGAGGCGAACTTCGTCGTCTGCTGGCGGCTGGTCGAGCCCGGCGATAGGGTCACCGTCATGCTGCCGAACTACCTCCAGACCTGGGGGCTCGCCCAGAACTTCGGAGCCCAAGTGCGCGGCTTCGCGCTGCGCGCCGAGGCGCAGTGGGAGCCCGCGCTCGAGGACGTGCGGAGCGCCATCGCGCCGGGCACGAAGCTGGTCGTCGTCACCAATCCGCACAATCCGACGGGACATGTGCTGTCGAAGGAGATGCGACAGGCCATCGTGACTCGCGCGGCGGAGGTCGGCGCGTGGCTCCTCGCGGACGAGGTCTACCAGGGAGCGGAGCGCGACGGCACGACGACGCCCTCGTTCTGGGGCAGCTACGAGCGCGTGATCGTCGTGAACGGCCTCTCCAAGGCGTACGGGCTGCCGGGCCTGCGGATCGGCTGGGTCGTCGCGCCGCCGGAGTTCTCCGGGGAGGCGTGGGCGCGGCACGACTACACCACGATCGGGCCGGCGGGCGCGAGCGACCACCTCGCCGCTGTGGTGCTCGAGTCGCGGGTGCGGGAGAAGGTGCTCGCGCGCACCCGCGGGATCCTCCGCTCCAACTATCCCGTGATCGAGCAGTGGTTGAAGCGTTTCGGCGACACATTCAGCTGGCACCCCCCGCAGGCGGGGGCGATCTGTCTCGTGCGCTACCGTCAGGCGATCGGCGCCCTCGACCTGGTGGAGAAGATGCGGGCCGAGCACAGCGTGCTGCTCGTCCCGGGCGACCACTTCGGGTTGCCGAACCACATCCGCTTCGGCTTCGGGGAGGAGCTGCACCACTTTCGGGAAGCGCTCGCCGAGACCGAGCGGGGTCTGAAGCGCGTGTTCGCCGATTGAGATGCGGGTCGTCCCGCTCGAGGCGTTCCGGGACAAGATCCCCTTCGCCGTGGCGATCGCGGCCGTCGAGCGGGGCTTCCGCGCCCTCGGGCGGGGCGAGGCCGCCCTCCCCGACCCGATGGTGCTGGAGCTGCGCGAGCAGCAGGCCGAAGTGCACGTCAAGGGCGCGCACCTCGCGGGCGGACGGCACATCGTCCTCAAGGTGGCGACGGGCTTCTACCGCAACCGCGCGCGCGGCCTGCCCTCGGGCGACGGCATGTTCCTGCTGCTCGACGCGGACACCGGCATCCCCGCCGTGCTGCTCGAGGAGCACGGCTACCTCACCGACTTCCGCACCGCGGCGGCGGTGGCGCTGACGCTCAAGTACCTGGCACCCAAGGACACGCACGACGCCCTGCTCGTGGGCGCCGGCGCGCTGGCCGGGCTGACGGCGCGCGCCATGATCGCCCAGATGCCGCTCGCCAGGCTCACCCTGTGGAATCGCACACGCGAGCGCGCCGAGGGAGTCGCCAGGGACCTCGCGCAGGTCGTGGAGACGCGCATCGCTCCCGCGCTCGAGTCCGCCGTCCGCGACCACCGGGTGATCGTGACCGCCACGGCCAGTACGACGCCGCTCGTGATGGCTCACTGGGTGGGGCCCGGCACGCACATCACCTCGGTGGGGACCGGCAGCCCGGAGAAGATCGAGCTCGAGCCGGCGTTGCTCGGGCGGGCGGACAAGCTCGTGGCGGACCGCGTATTCCAGACCGAGCGCTACGGCAACCTGCACCACGCCATCGCGGCCGGGGCGGTGACCCGTGACAAGGTCTACGCGGAGCTCGGCGACCTCGCCGCCGGCCGGCTCCCCGGACGAGAGAGCGCGAGTGAGATTACCGTGGCGGACCTGACCGGCGTGGGCGTGCAGGACGCCGCGATCGCGCAGGCGGTCGTCGAGGTCCTCGGGCTCTGAGTCATCCGTGGTCCGTCCTCCGTCGTCCGTAGGAACGAATGACGGATGACGTCTTAGATCAGTGCACGCAAGGCGAGATACGCTACGCCCGCGATCCCCGCCGCCGCTGGGATCGTGAGCATCCACGCCCACACGATGCGTCCTGCCACACCCCACCGCACCGCCGAGAGGCGATGCGCGGCGCCCACGCCGGAAATCGCGCCGGTGATCGTGTGGGTGGTGCTGACCGGAATGCCGAAATGCGAGGCGATGAACAGCGTGATCGCGCCGCTCGTTTCGGCGCAGAAGCCGCCGAACGGCGTGAGCTTGGTGAGCCGCTGTCCCATCGTCTTGACGATGCGCCAGCCGCCGGACATGGTGCCAAGCCCCATGGCCGCGCCGCAGGCGACGATGACCCACGCTGGCACTACGCCCGCGTCCGTCAGATGCAGCGCCGGCACCGGAAAGTCGGTGAGGACGCGCTGCTCGGCGACCAGCAACCCGACGATGATCCCCATCGTCTTCTGGGCGTCGTTGGAGCCGTGGCCCAAAGAATACGCGGCGGCCGAACCTAGCTGCAGCACCCGGAAAACACGATCCACCCTGCGCGGTAAGGAGCGGCGCAGCGCCCACGACAGCGCCACCGTGAGCACCAGCGCGAGCGTCAGACCCATCACCGGCGCGATGACGATGAAGGCCAGGGTAGAGATCCATTTCCCGGGGAAAAGCAGTGCTGTGAAGCCCGCCTTCGCCACGGCGGCCCCGCCATAGCCGCCGATCAGCGCGTGGGAGGATGACGTCGGTAGCCCGAGCCACCACGTGATCAGGTCCCATACGATCGCCCCGATGAGGCCGGCCAAGATCACGGTCGCGTCGACCACCGCGAGATCCACGAGCCCTTTCCCCATCGTCTTCGCGACCGCCGTCCCGAACAGGAAGACGGCGATGAAATTGAACGCCGCCGCCCAGACGACCGCCGCGGACGGCGACAAGACCCGAGTCGAAACGACCGTGGCAATGGAGTTTGCCGCGTCGTGAAAACCGTTGATGAAATCGAAGGCGAGCGCGACCAGGACGATCGCGAGGACGAACCAGACGGCGGGCGTCATCAGGCGTGCTTCAACGTGATGGATTCGAGCACGTTCGCCACGTCCTCGGACTGGTCCAGGGTCATCTCGAGGTTGTCGTAGATCTCTTTCCATTTGATGATTTCGATCGCATCCCGCTCGGTCTCGAACATGCGACCGAGGGCCTCGTGGTAGATCGCGTCACCTTCTTCCTCGAGCTTTTTCGCCTCGATGCAGTACTTCATCACGTCGTCGCCCTTTTTCAGCCGGCCGACACCCTCGGCGAGCACGCCCACCATCCGCTGGATCACCTCGGTGAGCTGCTTCACGCCCTGCGGCGCTAGACCCAGATGGAAGATCTGGGAGCGCCGTGCCGTGCCGTCGATCGCATCCATCACGTCGTCCAGATCGGACGCGAGCTCGTGGATGTCCTCGCGATCGAGCGGCGTGATGAATGTGCGATCGAGCCGGTTCACCACCTCGTGCGTGATCTGGTCGGCTTCGTGCTCCAGTCGCTTGATCGCTTCGACCCGAGGCGTGCGGCGTTCGGGGGGCGCGTCGAACAGCTCGCGCAGCTGCTGCGCCGCTTCCTTGTTGCGCGTAGCTACCTCGACGAACAGGTCGAAGAACTCTTCTTCCCGGGGCAAGAGACGCACGGTCGTCCTCGCGTGATGGGGGTTATGGGGTCCGAGAACATAGCGGCTCTATCCGGGAGCCACTAGGTTACCTCGCTTCACACCTGGACCGAAGGGACGGGACCGTCAGATGGCCACGACCCAGCAGCCGCAGGCCGATTTCGTCAAAGCGATCTCCCGGCTCGACGCCACCGCCCTCGTCGTCGGGTCGATGATCGGCTCGGGGATCTTCATCGTCGCGGCGGAGATCCTCCGCGAGGTCCATGCCCCGGGCCTGCTGCTCGTCGTCTGGGCGGTGTCCGGCATCGTCACCCTCATGGGCGCGCTCACCTACGGCGAGCTGGCGGCGATGTTCCCCCGTGCGGGGGGACAGTACGTGTACCTGCGCGAAGGCATCTCACCGCTGTTCGGCTACCTGTACGGCTGGACCCTGTTCGTGGTCATCCAGACCGGCACCATCGCGGCCGTCGCGGTCGCGTTCGCGCGATTCACGGCCGTCTTCTGGCCCGGCCTGTCGCCCAACGTGTTCTTCGGGTTCACGATGCACTTCCCGCAACCGATCGGCGACATCGCGGTCGGCCTCTCGCCGCAGCGCATCCTCGCCGTCCTGTCCGTCGCCCTGCTCACGTGGATCAACGTCCGCGGCGTGCGCACGGCCGCCCTGATCCAGACGTCCCTCACCGCGATCAAAACCGGCGCGCTCGCGCTGCTGATCCTGCTCGGCATCACCATCGGCCGGAACGCCGAGGCGCTGGCCGCGAACTTCGGCGGCAACTTCTGGGCCACAGGCGGCACGGCGGTCGGTCTGGGAACCATCGGCGCCGCGATGGTCGGCTCGCTGTTCTCGATGGACGCGTGGAACAACGTTGGATTCGCGGGAAGCGAGCTCAAGAACGCCCAGCGCGACCTCCCCGTCGCCATGGGGGCGGGCGTGCTGATCGTGACGGTCCTGTATGTGCTCGCGAACGTCGCCTACCTGAATGTCCTGCCGGCAGCCGCGATCGCGAGCGCGCCCCAGGACCGCGTCGGCACCGCTGCCCTCCAGGCGATGCTGGGAGAGCCCGGTCTCAAGCTCATGGCGGCGGCGATCATGATCTCGACGTTCGGGTGCAACAACGGCCTCATCCTGTCCGGTGCACGTGTCTACTACGCGATGGCGCGGGACGACCTGTTCTTCAAGTCCGCCGGCGTGCTGCATCCAGCATATAAGACACCAGCGGTCGCCCTCGTCGTCCAGGCGGTGTGGACCAGTCTCCTCTGCCTCTCGGGCACGTACACGCAGCTGCTGAACTTCGTCATCTTCGCGGCGCTGGTCTTCTACGGACTGACCGCGGCTGGGTTGTTTGCGCTGCGCGCCAAGCGCCCCGCGGCAGACCGACCGGTCCGCGCCCCGGGTTATCCCTGGCTCCCCGCGCTGTACGTGATCGCGACCGCCGTCATCGCCGTCGACCTCCTGGTGCAGGACGCCACCCGTACCTACAGCTTTCTCGGGCTCGGGCTCGTGCTGATCGGTGTGCCGGTATACTTCGGATGGCGCGCCATGGTGCGGCGGGGTACCGCCACCGTCTAGTCACCGAACCAGCCGATCTGCGCCCTTGCCGGCGCTCTGGAGCAGTGGCATATTGAGCTCCGGACCCGAACAAATACCGAATCCATGGCCCTGTCGACACCCCACCCTTCCCCCGTCCCTCGCCCCCCGCGCCCCCCGTCCCGGACCTCGTCCTGCCCCGATTGCGGCGGCGGACTTGTCCGCCAGTCGGGGTGCCTGGTGTGCGTGCAGTGCGGGTGGGCGAGATGCGGGTGAAAGGGCGGACAGGCGGACGGGCGGACAGCCGGACCGCAAAGGCGACGCAGCTACCGCTCCTCCAGTCCGACCGTCCGGCCGTCCGACTGCCCGTCCTTGATGAGCGCCTCCGCGGCACCAAGTTCGTCTCGCTCGAACCCAAGTCGGTACTCAACTCGCCACAGCAGACCGGCGTCGATTTCTGGTCGCTCAACCCCTACATCGGGTGCGAATTCGGGTGCGCGTACTGCTACGCGCGCTACGCGCACCGCTACACCGTCGAGCGCGCGCGCGATGGGGGCAGGCTGTCGGAGGCGGAGTTTCAAGAGTTCCGCGGCCCGCACGGGTGGGAGGCATTCGAGCGGCGCATCTTCGTCAAGGAGCACCTCCTGGGCGTGCTGGAGGCCGATCTGCAACGGTATTTTCGGTCCGCCAGTCCGGCGGTCCGTCAGTCCGCCCCCATTGTCATCGGCACCGCCACCGATCCATATCAGCCGGCCGAGCGCCGCTTCCGGCTCACGCGCGGGATTCTGGAGCGGCTAGCGCGCTGCGACGGCCTGAACATCGGCATCATCACCAAGAGTCCGCTCATCGGTCGCGACACCGACGTGCTGCGGCGCATTCAAGAGCGAAGCGATCTCGAGGTTCACATCTCCCTCAACACGGTGGACGTGGCGCTGATCAGGCACGTCGAGGCGCGCTCTCCCATGCCGGCGGTGCGGCTCCGGGCGCTCGAGCGACTCGCCAACGCCGGCGTCCGGGTCGGCCTGATCGTGGCGCCGGTCCTTCCGGGGATCACGGATGACCTGCCCCATCTGGAAGCGCTCTTCCAGGCGGCCCGGGAGGCCGGCGCCAGGTTCGTCCACGCCGGTCCGCTGCGCCTCTACCCCGCGGTGCGGGACCGTTTCCTCCCGATGCTCGAAGAGCAGTTCCCGCACCTCGTCGCGCGCTACCGGCGCGCCTACGGGGGACGGAGCGGGGCGCCGCGCGACTATGCGCGCGCGCTGGCTGCCCGCATCAAGAAGGTGCAGGCGCGATTCGGGTTCCCGGTGAACGAGGGGATGGCGGATCGCTACAGGCGACGGTTGGCGCCGGCGCAGCGAGAGCTCGGATTGTGAACGTTCAGGCGACTTCGCTGGCGGACTTTCCCCCGCGCGTCCGGTAATGGCGCAGCAGGTCCTGGACCCAGCGGGGTGGGGAGAGCCGGCGCACCTCGTACGACTGGACGAGCAGCTCGGCGAGAGCGCGCCCCAGCTCGAGCGTCTGCTCGGGGGTGAGATCCACCGACAGCTCGTTCAGGAGGCGGACGAACTGACCCAGGTTGGGCGGTCGCGTGACCTTGCCTTGGGCGGCGAGCCAGCGCTCCAACTTGATTCGGGTGATGCTGCGGGGAATCGCGCCCTGCAGAACGTGGCGCAACCCGTTGGGGCTCATGCCCGCCTCGCGCGCGACGCGCCGCAGGGAGAACCGCGCCGCCTCCCGCGCAAGCCCGTCCCGTAGCAGCGAGACCGGTAAGGTCGGGACGGTTGAGCCGGCAGTCACGTGACGCCCGGAGGGCGCGCTACGGCGCCCCGGTCTCCCGAGCGTAGTACGAGATCAGCGCCCGGACCCAACGCGGGACCGTGCGCTGCCGCTCGCGGTACGCGTCTCGTAGCAGCTCCGCGATACCGCGGCCCAACACGACGCCGTCGTGCGAGCCCACGCCGGTGCTCAGCGCCTCGACGAGACGCACGATTTCCGAGGCCTTGGGAGACGGGGTCTTGGGACTACGTGGAGTCGCCCGCGGGCGCGCGGATTTTGCCCGCCCGCCGGCGCGCGTGCCGCGACGCTTCAACCGGCTCCAGCCATGTGGTCATCACCGCCGCGCTGGGGAACTGCACAAACTTCACATACGAGATGTACTGCGGGGGCATCCGGGTCGCAAGGCCGGGGCCTGTCAAGCGACTTCGCTGGCTGCTTTGCCCCGGCGCACCCGGTAATGACGCAGTAAGTCCTGGACCCAACGGGGTGGGGACAGCCGGCGCGCTTCGTACGCGTTGGCGAGCAGCCCCGCGATGTCGCCCGCTAGCGCCGCCGTCTGCTGGGTGGAGAGGTCACCTGCAAGCTCGTTCAGCAGGCGCACGAGCTGACCGACGTTGGGCGGGCGGGTGACGTGCTGTCGCCCAGCGAGCCAGCGCTCGAACTTCACACGGGTGCCGCTGCGGGGAGCCGAGCCGTTCAAGAAGTTCCGCAGGCCGTTCGGGCTGATGGAGATCTCGGCGGCCGCGCGCCGCAATGACAGCCGCGCCGCTTCTCGCCCGATCGCGTCACGCAGCAGGGGAACCGGCAGCGTGGGAACCCCCCGTCCGCTAGCGCTCATACGGAGTGTGCACTTTGTGCGGTACCGAGGCCCTTACACGGGGATAGCCTAGCCTAAGTCGGGAACCATCGCAAGCGCGTCGACGTCACCCCCCTTCTCCCTTCATCATCTCCACGAGCGCCCGGATCGTCCCCGGTGCGTTGCCCTCGAGCCGGTTGTTCACGAGGATCAGGGCTTCCATATGGCGCCGCATCACCTCGGCGACGAGACGCAACAGGTCCTGGCGCACGGCGGGCTGGGGGTCGCGGATGCGGTCGTAGGGCTCGAACAGCTTTACGGCGTCGGCATAGGCCCGTCCGGGGCGGAGCAGCCCGCGCGCCACGGTGAACCCGGCCGGAAACGTCCACGGCAGCTCGAGCTGCTCGCCGATCGCCGGCATTTCGTTCCAGGAATTGAACACGTGGGCCACGCCGTGGCGCGCGAGCACCGCGCCGTGCACGTCGCTCAAAAGCGCCGCGTTCCGCAGCTCCACCGCGTAGCGGAAGTCGCGGGGCAGTCGCCGCAGGAAGCCGTCGAGCTCGTCCGCCCACTGGGCCGGCTCGGGGAGATCATGCCCTCGCATCGCCTGAAACTCGAACACGAACGCGCCGGCGTGATCGCGGAACGCTCGCGCGTACGGCCCGAGCACCGCCTCCTTGAAGAGGTCGGCGTTCAGGAAGTCGGGGTTCTTCTGTCCGGCGAGGTTGCCCCAGCGCGGGTCCTGCGTGAAGCGCCTCGCCGTGATCCGATCCCACACCTTGCTCACGCACGGAAAGCCGGGGGGCAGCGCCCGCGCGTACGCCGCGAGGACCTCTTCGGACGGCGGCTCGTAGAACGCGCTGTCGATCCCCACAGTGCGAAACAGGGGATAGCGCGCGTATTCCTCGAGCCGTCGGGCCGGCTGGGCGCTGCGATAGGGCCGGTGATAGACCTCCCCGGTCCACCCATCGTAGGTCCAGGTGGACGTGCCGAATCTGACGTTGGGCGGGATGCGTGCCCCGAGCGCGACCAGCTCGGCCGGAGGCGGCGGCAACGACGCGACGTCGTCGAAGAGACTTTGCTGATGACGCGAGCGCAAAACCCGAAGGCTCCAAGTTAAGTAACGTAGAATCAATAGCTTATATCTCACTTCCGCAATCTTGCCATCTGCTCCATCTTCGGGATATATTCGGGTCCCATTCGTCATCTGGCAATGACCCTGACGCCCCATCTGGCGAGCGATTCCGCCGCGTGCTGCTGGATTCCCCTGTTCGCGCTGCGCTCTGAACTGGCGCGACGGCCCGAGCTTGTGTCTCTCCCCGTGGCGCTGCTCGCGCCCGACACCGCCCGCACCCCCCGGGTGTGGCAGGTCGCGCCGCTCGCCCGGCGCGCGGGCGTGAAGCCGGGGATGACCGTGAGCCAGGCGATCGGGCTCTGTCCCGGGCTCAAGCTGTGCGAGCCCGACCCGGTGCACTACGACGAGCAGTTCGCGCGGCTCGTCGCGGCGCTCGTCACCGTGAGCCCCGTCGTCGAGCCCGCGGAAGTGGGGCGGGTGTTCGTGGGGACGGATGGGTTGGAGGGACTGTACGGGGCGCCGGAGAATATCGTCGAAGCCATACAAATGCGGAGTGCGGAATGCGGAATGCGGAATGTACTCAATGCGGAGTGCGGAATGCGGAATGCGGAATGTAAGGGTAAGCGTCGTGAGGCGAACGACCCTTCCCTGAAATTCCGCACTCCGCATTCCGAATTCCGCATTGGGTGGGGTCGCGGAAAGTTTGTTGCCTGGGTTGCAGCTACGCGAGCGAAACCCGGAGAAGCGGTCATAGTGCCCGTGGGAGGGGAGGCGAAGTTCCTCGCTTCCCAGCCGCTCGCCGTTCTCCCACTCGACCCCGACACGCATCGCCGGCTGTTGCAGCTCGGCGTCAAGACTCTGGGCGCGCTCGTCGCGCTTCCGGAGGAAGCCGTCGTGTCGCAGTACGGCCACGCCGGCCGGCGTCTGTGGCGGCTCGCGGCGGGGCTCGTGTCGGAGCCGGTGGTGGGACGGGTGGTGCCCGAGCCGATCGTGGCCGCCCTCACGTTCTTCTCAAGTGTTGGCGAGCGGGACCTGCTCGCTCACGCGCTGGACAAGCTCGTCGACCGCGCGCTCGGGGATCCGCGCCGCAGCGGATGGCGCGTGCAGGTGGTGCGCGTGCACGCCGAGCTCGAGCACGGGGCCTCCTGGCTCGTGGAAGCGACCCTGAAGGACCCGTCCGCGACGCGGGAGCGCATCGCGGCGCCGCTCAAGACGCAGCTCGAGCGGTCGCCACCCGCCGGCGCGGTGGAGCGACTCGTCGTCGAGTTCACCGCCTTCACTCCGGGCACCGCGGAGCTGCAGCTGTTCGCGCGCGATGCGGGCGCCGCGGCTCGCGCCGGGCGGCGGCGTGCGCTCCAGAGCGCCGCCCGGGAGATCGCGCTCCGGATCAGACGGCCGATGTTGTATCACATCATCGAGGTGCAGCCCTGGTCCCGTCTCCCGGAGCGGCGGTATGCGTTGATCGACTTTGAACCCTAGTGCGGAATGCGGAGTGCGGAATGCGGAATGGAACTGACAGGCTTCGAGCCGTAAACGTTCCCCAGCCAGCTGTGGTGGAGCTCGACGCTGGCGGATCGCCGGCCAAGATCGAAATGAACAGTGATGTGCGAGAGCCGGTGACGATCGAAGCCGTCCGGGAAATATGGCGGATCGATGACGAATGGTGGAGAGAACCGATTACGCGAACGTATTACGAAGTGCTTCTGCACGGCGGGGCACGGCTGGTGCTATTCAGGGATCTCGTGGCTCAGGAGTGGTTCGTGCAAAAACCTTAGGAATTGTGGTAGTCGGAACACGGCATCGAAGCCTTCCCTTCAATTCCGCATTCCGCACTCCGCATTCCGCATTGTCCTATGTATATCGAGCTTCACTGCCATTCGGCGTTTTCTTTTCTCGACGGCGCCTCTCTCCCCGAGCAGCTCGCGCTCACCGCGTCGCAGCTCGGCTACCCCGCGCTCGCGCTCACCGACCACAATGGGCTGTACGGCTCGATGGCGTTCGCGCAAGAATCGAAACAGCTCGGCCTCCAGGCGATCACCGGCGCGGAGCTGACCCTGCTCGACGGTTCTCACGTGACGCTTCTCGCGGAGACGCCCGAAGGGTACGCGAACCTCTGCCGGTTGATTACGGAGGCACATCTCGGCCGTGAAGACCGGCGCGATCCCCGGCTCGCGTTCGCCTCGCTCGAAGCCCGGCACGCGGGGCTCATCGTGCTCTCCGGCTGCCGGTCGGGGCTCCTGCCGGTGGTGCTGCAGCGCGAGGGGCGGGCGGCGGCCCGCCGCCTGGCAGAGCGGTGCCGTGCGGTGTTCGGGAGGGAGAACTTTGTCGTCGAGCTGCAGAGGAACTACGTCCGGGGAGACCTTGCCCTCACGCGAGCACTGAAAGACGTCGCCGATTCCGTACGACTTAGCGTCGTAGCGTCGGGCAACGTCCACTATCACGCTCGCCCGCGTCACCGCCTGCACGATGTGCTGGTGGCGATCCGGCACCGCACGACGCTCGACGGCTCGCACGACGTGCGGCACGCGAACAGCGAGTTCTTCCTGCGTCCGCTGGCAGAAGTCGAAGAGCTGTTTCGTGACTGTCCAGATGCTGTCGCTAATAGTCTGGCCCTCGCGGAGCGGTGCCGTGGGTTCGATCTCACGCGGGATCTGGGATATCGCTTTCCCGACTTCCACGGCGCCGAGCGCGCTCCCGCCCCGCGGGCGCTCGCCGAGCTGTGCCGCGCCAGGCTCGAGGGGCGCTACCCGGCCGGCTCCGTGCACCGCGTCGAGGCGGAGCGGCGGCTCGCCGAAGAGCTGCGGCTCGTCGAGCACCACGGGCTCAGCGGGTTCTTCCTCGTCTATCACGATCTGTTCGACCTCGCGCGCGAGGTCGCCGCCGACGTGCGGCGCGGCTCGCGGCGGGCGCAGGGCGGCCTGCTTCCCGGTCGCGGCCGCGGCTCGTCGGTCTCCTCCGTCGTGTGCTACCTGCTCGGCCTCTCGCACATCGATCCGGTCGCCACCCGGCTCTTCATCGGGCGGTTCCTGAACGAGACGCTCGCCTCGGTGCCGGACATCGACCTCGATTTCCCGCGCGAGATCCGTGAAGAGTTGATCCGGCGCGTCTACAAGCGGTACGGCGACGAGCACGTCGGGCTCGTCTGCGCGTTTCCGACCTACCGCCTGCGCTCGACGGTGCGCGAGATCGGCAAGGCGCTGGATCTGCCGCCCGGCGAGATCGAGCAAGTCGCGAAACTGGCGGACCGGCGGTCCGGCGGCCTGGCGGACGAACTGGACCAGCTTCCCGGATTCCAAGGGCGCAGGAGCGCGCCGCTCTGGAAAGAGCTGTGCGAGCTCGCAGAGGAGATCGCGGGGCTGCCGCGGCACATTTCCCAGCACGTGGGTGGAATGGTCATCTCGAGCCGGCCGCTCGTGGAGATCGTGCCGCTCGAGCGCGCCGCCATGGAAGACCGGGTGGTGTGCCAGTGGGACAAGGATTCCTGCGACGACGCGCGCTTCATCAA
>QHTS01000124.1 GCA_003220905.1 Gemmatimonadota bacterium
TAGGGGGGCAATCCGATGGCTGAGCGCGCGGGGGGCAGGGGGAAACGACCGACGGCAGTCGGTGAGGCGCTGCGGAGCTATCTCGCCAAGTCGGGGCTCGCCACGCGGCTGGCGCAGGCGCAGGTCATTCCCGACTGGCCCGGGTTGGTCGGCCCGCAGATCGCCCGCGTCACGGCGCCCGAGAGCGTGACCCCCGACGGGACGCTGTTCGTGCGGGTCGCGACGAGCGCCTGGATGACCGAGCTGCAGCTCATGGGCCCGCAGATCATGGCGGCGATCAACACCGGCCGCGGCGCCGGCCGGATCAAGACGATCCGCTGGCTTCTCTCACAGTAGAGCGTTATGGCCAAGGCAAAACCCCGAGCATCGAAGGACAAGGGCAACGGCGACTACCAGGCCGACTCGATCCAGGTCCTGAAGGGCCTGGAGGCGGTGCGGCGACGCCCCGCGATGTACATCGGCTCGGTGTCGGGACGGGGGCTGCATCACCTCGTGTACGAAGTGGTCGACAACTCGGTCGACGAGGCGCTGGCCGGCTACAGCACGCAGATCGACGTCACCATCCACGCCGACAACGCCATCACGGTGGTCGACAACGGCCGCGGCATCCCGGTCGATATCCACAAGACGGAGAAAAAACCCGGCGTCGAGGTGGCGCTCACGGTGTTGCACGCGGGAGGCAAGTTCGACAAGAGCACGTACAAGGTCTCGGGGGGGCTGCACGGCGTCGGCGTGTCGGTCGTGAACGCGCTGTCGGAGAAGCTCGAGGTGTGGGTGGATCGCGACGGTAAGCGGCACCACATGGCGTTCGAGCGCGGCAAAACCACGAAGAAGCTGGAGGTCATCGGCAAGGCGAAGGGCACAGGCACGACTGTTTGGTTCAAGCCCGACACGAAGATCTTCACGGAGACGCGCTTCGACTACGCCACGATCGCCACCCGGCTGCGCGAGCTGGCGTTCCTGAACAAGGCCCTCACGATCACGCTCAAGGACGAGCGCAAGGGACAGCAGAAAGAGGAGACGTTCTTCTACAAGGGCGGCCTCGCCGAGTTCGTGAAGCACCTGCTCGGCAACCGCAAGTCCTTGCACCCCAAGCCGATCACTTTCGAGACCACGCGAGAAGGTGTCGTCGTCGAAGGCGCGATTCAGTATGACGACGGCTACAACGACAACACGCTTTCCTTCGTGAACAACATCAACACCCACGAAGGCGGCACGCACCTCACCGGCTTCCGCTCGGCGCTCACGCGCACCATCAACGAATGGGCGAAGACGGACGGCCTCCTCAAGAAGGAAGAGTTTACCCTCACCGGAGACGACGTTCGCGAGGGCCTGACCGCGGTGCTGCACGTCAAGGTGAAGGACCCGCAGTTCGAGGGGCAAACCAAGACCAAGCTCGGCAACTCCGAGGTCGAGGGGATCGTAAAGAGCGTGGTCAACGACGCCCTGGGCGAGTTTTTCGACAAGAGCCCGAGCGTGGCGCGCACCATCATCGCCAAGGCGGTGAGTGCGGCGCGGGCGCGCGAGGCGGCGCGCAAGGCGCGCGAGCTGGTCCGCAAGAAGAGCGGGCTCGAGGGCGGGTTGCTGCCCGGCAAGCTCGCCGACTGCTCGGTCTCGGATCCCGAGCTCACGGAGCTCTATCTCGTCGAGGGCGATTCCGCGGGCGGCTCGGCCAAGCAGGGCCGCGACCGCAGCTTCCAGGCGATCCTCCCCCTGCGGGGCAAGATCCTCAACGTCCAGAAGGCCCGGATCGACAAGATCCTCTCCAACGAGGAGATCCGCACGATCATCACGGCGATCGGCACGGGCGTGGGCGAGGATTTCAAGCTGGACGACGCGCGCTACCACAAGATCATCATCATGACGGACGCCGACGTGGACGGCGCCCACATCCGCACCCTGCTCCTCACGTTCTTCTACAAGGAGATGAAGTTCCTGATCGACGCCGGGTACATCTACATCGCGCAGCCGCCGCTGTATCGCGTCGCCAAGGGCAAGGAGGAGTTCTATACGTGAAGCGGCTCACGAACGGCGAGGCCGGAGCGAGCCACGGGAACGCCATGATCCAGCGCTACAAAGGGCTGGGCGAGATGAATCCCGATCAGCTGCGCAACACCACGATGGATCCGGCGCGCCGCACCCTCCTCAAGGTGACCATGGAGGACGCGTTTGAGGCGTCGCAGCTGTTCGAGACGCTGATGGGCGACGAAGTGGAGCCACGGCGGAAGTTCATCGAGGAAAACGCGAAGTTCGTGCGGAACCTCGACATCTAGGGTCTAGCGCTTCAGCTCCTCGACGCCGTCCTTTGTCACCCGATGTGAGATCAACGGCAGCGGCTTTGCCGTGAGCTTGTCGCCGATCACGATCGCCTGCGCCAGCGCCTCGAACCCGAGCTTGATCCCCGCGGGATCCTTCGCGAACACCGAAGCGATCGGCTCCCCCCCCGGGACTTTGTCGCCCGGCTTCACGGTGATGACGAACCCGACTGTGGGGTCCACCGCATCGTCGACCGCGAGACGCCCGCCGC
>QHTS01000125.1 GCA_003220905.1 Gemmatimonadota bacterium
GTACGGGTGGGAGAAGCTCGCTCTGGCCCAGTATTTCGAGGGGGACTACGACGCGGCCCTTCGCAGCCTTCAGGAGGCTCGGGCGCGCTTCGGCGACGTGGGCATTCTATATCTGCAAGCGGAGATCCTCGCTCGCCGGAAGGACTATGCCGAAGCCATTCGTCGCTTTGAGTTCATTCGCGATGCCTTTCCCCAACACGTCACGCCGTCGTTCGCGCTCGGCCAGCTGTTCCGGGCGCAAGGCGACTACCGCCAGGCTGAGCGGGAGTTCGTGCGCGTGCTGAGCCTCCCAGACTCGCGGGAGAACCTGAAGCTCGACCGGAAGAAAATCAAAATCCAGAAGGAGCTGGCCTTCCGATTTCTCGCCGAAATCCGGAGGCTACGGTGATTCGGGTTGTGGCTTCGTGCTGTCCTCGGTCTCCTGCCCCTCCGTAAAGGGCCGGACGGTGTTCCCATCGAAGTACAGGAGTTTTTCGCCTTCCTGTTTGAGCTGGAACGACCTTTTCGCAAGCCTTCCCGACGAGTCGGTCAGCGCGTAACTCATCAGCTCCAGAGCGGTAGGGTCGATCCTCAGGATCTTGTTCTCGGAGACGGCCCACAGCATA
Organism: Gemmatimonadota bacterium; assembly: GCA_003220905.1. GTDB lineage: Bacteria > Gemmatimonadota > Gemmatimonadetes > Gemmatimonadales > GWC2-71-9 > AG41. Next base: position 606 of record QHTS01000125.1, read on the forward strand.
CCGAGGTAGTGCACGGCGCCACCGTGACGGACACTCAACGGCCCCCGGGTCAGAATCACGAGATCCTTTGGTTCCCTGACGTCTCGTATGTAGCGCAACACGAAATAGCTGGCCGGGGAGACATCGTAGGACGCTCCGACCCACACCACACTATCTCCCTCGGTCAATACATCGTCACTGTAGGCGTTGGGGGCTGCCACCCAAGGCTGGCCCTCGCCCTTCAAAACGAATGCCCCTGAGTCCCGAGTCTGGACGAGCAAGCCGTCTTCCCACCGATCGAGGGTGACTGGGAGCTTTCCGGGGAGCTCGACGGGGTCGAGCCTCGAGGTACTCGGGTCGAACCGGAACAACCCGAAGTTCGGTGGAAACGTCGGGGCGTACCGGGGAGCGAGGAAATAGATGCTCTTTTGCAGGGACTCCACGAAGGCGAAGCCGCGCAGGCTCCTACCGGGCCCACGAGTCGAATACTTCTCAGCGGCTGTCCCGGCCGCAGGTATCCTATACAGGGCGCTGTCCCTGTCCGCGTAGAGCCAGAGCCCGTCGCCTCCGCAGACCGCGTGGGTGACGAAGTTGAGCGGGACCACCGGCACTCCATCTCCCGCCCCTCGGACCTTGAAGGTCTTCGTCTGCACGTTCACGAGCGCTACGCCGTCGCGGAGCAGCAGCCAGACGTCCGATCCACAGGGGATGACGCTGGCGTCTTCGAGGTGATGCGAGCCCAGGACCGGCATCGTCCACGTTTCCGCGACCGGATCGATCACGGCGATGCCTCCGTTGGTCGTCACCCACAGACGGTCCTGCACTGCCGCCAGAGTTCGAAAGTAGGTCGCAGTCAGACTGCCCACCTTGAACTCGACCCGATCTCCCTCTCCTGGTTTCTCGCGCTCGCGGCAGGAGATGTCCCCGGCTATCAACACCCCGGCCGCGAGGAACACTGTGAGCGCCCGAGGTGGGTCGACCCTACGTTGCAGGGAGCGCATAGCGATCCTCGGAAACGAGCTCCCTCAGCCCGTCGCGCTCGCGTCGCGTGCGGGTGTGGAGGCCGTCGGTTGAAAGCGTTTCGACATCGAGGAGTACAGTGGCGAAGGCAGGCTCGGGAGCGTAGAACGCCGCTTCGGCCCGGTCGGGGCTGAGCCGGATTCGCAGCGTCATCGGCACCGCCGTGGCGTTCCTAAACTGCAAGTCCTTATAGCCGTAAACGACGGTGGCGTCACGGCCCAGCCCCACGTAACGATTCGGGCCATACGCGTCGATGCTGTGGGCGTGGCGCTCGAGGATGTCCAGGCCCGCGAGGAGGGCGGCGTTGTAGAGCGCGCTCGTCAGCTGGCAGATGCCTCCGCCTTCCGCGAAGCCGAGTTTACCGCCGATGAAGGTGGACGCCACCTTGAAGCCGTGCGCTTCATCGGGCTGACCCACCAGGCGCCAAAACGAGAAGAGCTCGCCCGGGCGTAACGTCAAGCCGTCGAGCCGCGATTGCACCAAGGCGAGATTGTGCATTTTGTTGTCGTAGACGTGTCGCTGAAACGCGGGGTTGAGGATCGGACAGGTGTAGCCTGCGATCCGCTTCAGCCCCGGGTCAGCGCCGGGCCCGAGGGTCGCCCATCGTCCGAGCCGGCCGTGCCACCAGTCCCGAAGCACACGCCGCCGGCGGGCCCCGAAGCGCCGCAGAACGGGCGGGAGCAGGGTGCGCACCAGCGTCTACACCGGCAATGGAGGTCGGTCGAAACGCTTGAGGTGCGGCTCCTTCCGTCCGTATTCGAGAGTGAGCTTGATCGTGAGATTCTCCTTCTCGCGGATGAACTCGCGTGCGTCGCGGAGATCCTTCCCATCCGGCGGCTCGCCGATGCGAAGCGCCCCGTACGTTTTCTTCACCAGACGACTGGAGACGTCGACGAAGCATGTCGCCGCCGTTTGCGCGATCAGCGCGTAGGCGAGGGCATGGGGTTCCAGCCGCGCTTCCCAGAGACTCCCGAAATACAAGCGTTTGCGGAAGGCCTCGATGTTGTCGCTTTCGTACAGGGACAGGCGAAAGGCCACGGGGTTGAGGGCCTTCCACAGCCCGACCTGGGCGCAGGAGTGCACGACGTCGGGCAGAAAGGCCTGGACCGGATTGTTGTAGGTGTCGAAGTAGATGTGCGACAGATAGGCGATGGCGCCCGACAAGGCGTCCGTGCCCGGAGCCGGAAGCGGCAGTCCGGACGCTTCGGAAAACTTCGCTCGATACGCCAGGATGCGGGGCCGCTCCTGGAGGAAGCGCTTCCACGCATAGTTCTCCCTGAACTTCACCGGGATCTTGCCGGTGGTCATGACCTCCTGTCCGATCTTGGTGAGGTCCCGTGCCAAGGCGAAGTTGTGCGCATACAGGCGGTGAAAGTACGGCGGATTGCGATCGATCTGCGGGAAGAGCGCCGCGTACGCCGATGCCTTGTCCGTGCCGGAGACTTCGGCGAGGCGCCACGCGAAGTAGACATGGGTTAGTGAATCCATGCGCCGTAAGATAACCTCCGGATGGCTCACCAGCTTCCCCTCCGTCCGGCGACCGTTTATGGTGCGACACATGAAACTGCTCGGGCGGAGGGGCATACTCGGCATCGTCCTGCTCGTCGCGGTCGCCGCGGCGGGCGTCCTGGGCTCTCACGGGTTCACGTCAACGAGAGAACCGCTGGGAGCCCGTTGTCCCCGGGACCCTCGCGTCGCACTAGCGTGCCACGAACAGCGTTACCGCTCGATGGTCGCGGAGCGAGGCGTGGCGGAAGCGTTCGCGGACTTGAAGGCCGGTTACGCAGCCGACCCCGAGATGCAGCGGCTGTGCCATGCGATCACGCACGCGATCGGACAGGCCGCGGTGAGAAAGTACTCCACTGTCGCCGAGGCGTTTCGTTATGGCGACAACGCGTGCGGCTCGGGATACTATCACGGGGTGATGCAGGGCTTCGCCTTGACCCTGGGCCGCGAGAAGCTCTTGAGCGATCTCGATGCCGTCTGTGCCGGTGTTCCGGGAAGAGAGCGGAAGTCCCTCGACTACTTCAACTGCGTTCATGGCCTGGGACATGCGATCATGGCCGTCAGGGCGGACGAGCTGTTCGACGCGCTGCATGATTGCGACGGACTGACGGGCTCCATGGAGCAGAATGCCTGTGTCAACGGCGTCTTCATGGAGAACCTGATCGTGGACGGCGCGCATGGTGGCCACTACAGCAAGTACCTGAAGCCGGGCGAGCCGCTCTATCCCTGCACCGCCGTCGGGGAGCAATACAAGGCGGAGTGTTTCGACATGCAGACCTCGTACGCGCTGGGCGTCGTGCGGGGCGATTTCGCCAAGGTGTTCGCGCTGTGCGCGCGCGTCGGCGCGTCGTTTCGAAGCAATTGCTACCAGAGCCTGGGGCGGGATGCAGCGACAGTCAGCCGGGACCAGGTGCCCGGCACGGTGGCGACCTGCAGACTCGGCGTGGATCACGAGCAGCGGTCGTATTGCGTCCTGGGCGCCGTGCTCGATTTCGTGTACTACTATCATTCCGACGTGCGGGCGAAGGCGTTGTGCTCGGGCGTCGATCCGGACCTGCGGGAGGGTTGCCGCTCCGCCATTGCCAGGCTCGTCGGCCGATTCTAGCGAAGCGCGAGCGTGCGACGCGCCACAGCCGCGCTGTTGCTCCTAGCCGCGATGATGGTGGTGCGAGGCGCCGCCACGTCCTCACCCCCTGTCCCCCTCTCCGTTCCGGAGAGGGGGAGCTGAGCCTCTGGGCGTCAATGCTGGGGCAGCGGCAGCGCGACGTCCGAGTTCCAGATGTCCTGCGCCATGAGCCAGCGCCCGCCGTCGCTCACCCAGCGCACGATGTATTTCCCCGAATCGACCGCCGGCGCGCCGGGCGGCCGTTTGGCGCCGGCGGGCCAGGCGAAGCGCCAGCGTCCCAGATCGACGGCCATCGGACCGCTCGCCCACACCGAGTCGGCGCGGACGGTGAGCACGGGGGGCGGGCTGGACATGGTGTTCAGCACTGCGAAGAACGCGCGGATCGAGTCGCGCCCGTGCACCGGCGGCATGTTCGGGGGTAGGATCACCGCGCTCGGATGGTAGTATTGGGCGAGCGAGTCGGCGTGACCCGCGGCGGTCAGGCGAGCCCAGCTCGCGTTGGCGGCGTCGATCGCCCCCCTGGCTTCAGCAGTGGTGTCGGGTGGCGGTGCGG
>QHTS01000127.1 GCA_003220905.1 Gemmatimonadota bacterium
CCGCCGCGTGAGCCTGATGCTGATGTCGATACCGGGGGCGAGTCCTTCTGGTCGAAGGTGAAGCGCGGGCTCACTGGCGGGACGTGAGCAGCGCTGCGCTGCCGGCGTCGTTCTACGCGCGACCTACTCCCGAGGTCGCGCGCGGGCTTTTGGGACACGTTCTCCTGAGCGAGCTCGGGGGCCGCCGCACCGCCGGCAGGATCGTCGAGACCGAAGCGTACCTCGGCACCAATGACCCTGCATCGCACGGCTATCGCGCCCGCCGCACCCGCCGCAACGCCAGCCTGTTCGAGCGCCCAGGCACCGCGTACGTCTATTTCACCTATGGGATGCACTGGTGTCTGAATGCCGTGACCGAGCGCGTGGGGCTTCCCGCCGCCGTCCTCATCCGCGCGCTCGAGCCCCTCGAGGGACTGGCGACGATGCGGCGGCGGCGCGGGGGCGCGCGCGTCGCCGACCGCGACCTCTGCTCGGGTCCCGCCAAGCTGTGCCAGGCCCTGGGCGTGACCGGTCGCCACGACGGCCTTCCGCTGACGCGTGGCGCGTTGCGCATCGTCCGCATTCAATCACGACAGCATCACGCCATCAGTGTGACATCGCGTATCGGTATCACCCGCGCCGCCGATTGGCCGCTGCGGTTCCTGATCGAGGCCTCACCATGGGTCTCCCGCTAGGACTGCTGCTCGTGCTCCAACAGCCCATCATCGTGGACGGCCACATCGACACGCCGCAGCGCATGCTCGACATGAAGGCCGATATCACTGCGCGGCTCCCCGACGGGCACATCGACGTCCCGCGCATGCGCGAAGGCGGGCTCACGGCCGCGTTCTTCTCGATCTGGGTGGACGCCCGCTATGCCCGGGGCACCGCTTTTCGGCGCGCCCTGGACCTGATCGGGGCCGTGCGGGCGCTGGCGGACAGCAACCGCGATGTGGAGCTGGCCACCACGGCCGCCCAAGTCCGGGCCGCAGCGGCTCGGGGCCACATCGCGGCGCTCATGGGGGTCGAGGGCGGGCATGCGATCGAGAGCTCGCTCGAGAAGCTCGACTCGCTGTACCGGCTCGGCGTGCGCTACATGACGCTGACCTGGAACAACGGGAACGACTGGGCGGGCTCGTCCACTGACCCCGAGCGGCACGGCGGGCTCACGTCCTTCGGACGCCAGGTGGTGGGACGGATGAATCAGCTGGGAATGCTGGTGGACGTTTCCCACGTGTCCGACTCGACATTCCGGGACGTCCTGACCATCACCACGCGACCCGTGATCGCGTCGCACTCGTCGTGCCGGGCCTTGGCGCACCACCCGCGCAACCTGAGCGACGAGCAGCTCCGGGCCATCGCTCGGAACGGCGGCGTGGTGGGGATCAACTTCTATCCTGTGTTCCTGGACGAGCACTTCCGGAACCAGTACGAAGAGATGCGTCGCCGGTTGAAGCCTCAGACCGACTCGATTCGGGCGCACCACCGCGGGCGTCCCGGCGAGTCGGCGTTCGAGGTGGACAAATTCGTCGGCCAGCACGCCGAGAGCCTCGACGTCCCCACGATCGACCGCCTGCTGGACCATATCGATCATGCGGTGCAGGTGATGGGGATCGACCACGTCGGGCTGGGCAGCGATTTCGACGGGATCAGCGTGCTGCCCCGGCCCATGAAAGACGCGACGTCACTGCCCGAGCTCGTCCGGGCCCTCGAGGCCCGCGGCTACTCGGACTCGGACGTCCGCAAGATCCTGGGCGAGAACTTCCTGCGGGTGCTTACTGCCGGTCCGTGACCCCTTCCTTGGAGCTCCCGAACGAGTACCGGACCCCGCCCTGAAACGTGTGGGTCGTCCCCTGGATCAGGAAGTTGGCCGCCGCCGATGTCAGGATGTAGTGGCCGTACAGCGCCAGCCGACCCTGCTTGATGTCGACCCCGCCCATCCACCAGAAAAAGGCCTTGGTCGCTGCCCTGTCGGCCTCGTCCTGGAGCTGGCCGAGGTCCGAGCCGCTGCAGGTCGCGCAGCTCACCTCGACGTTCAAGGCTTCCATGATGGCGAACCCGCCGCCTGCGAACGGCTCCACCCGGAGCTGCGCGGGGAACGCCAGGACGCCGACCATGATGCGGCGCAGGTTGTCGAACTGAACGTTCCCTGGGGTCACCGTCCCGCTGGGCTCGACGACGGTCACATGGCGGGCAGAAATGAAGAGCGACTGCTCGAACGACGCGTACAACGCCGTCCGCTTCCCCGTGATCAGCCAGTGCCCGCCGAACGTCGGCTCGAAAGAATAGCTGTCGAAGTTGGTGCGGAACACCAGGATGCCGGCTTCGCCGCCCCAATACCACTTGTGCTGCCAATCGCTCGAGCGCTGCTCGTAGCTGGGACCGCCCCGCGGCCGCGCTTCGGGGACCTTGCCGCCCGCTGCGAGGATCGAGTCCCGCTTCTCCTTGGGGACCTCGGGATACGGGGCTTCGCGATGGCTTGGCCCGAGGAAGAATGACAGCCCCGCGGACCCGACGAGCTGACCGGCCCACTTGTTGCCGCCGGGGAACTGGGTGGTGGGCGCGTAATAGGCGCGCGCCTCGAGGCGCAACGCCGCCCGATCCGAGATGAAAATGCGGTCGCCGATGGCGGCATGCGCTCCAACGTCCCGGAAGCCCCCGGTGCCGCTGCTGTTGAAGTCCATGGCCGAGTAGCCGCCCAGGATGTAGAAGCTCTTCTCGGAGCCGAAGTTCAGCACGAGGCTCCCCGACGCGAACCACACCGGGAAATTCGCCCCCCCGGACGTCGAACGGGGTCGCTGGTACAAGCCGTCGCCCTCGATCCCCAGCCAGTTCGTGATCCAGAAGCCGATCCGGCCCCCGCCCCCGATCTGGTTGTCGAACAGGAAGGCGCGGTCGAACCGCGTGTAAGCTGCGAACCCGCCGACCTCGAACTGAAACTGGTGCTGGGCCTCGAGGGTGGCGGCCCCGCCCACCAGCAGCACCGCGATGACCGTGACTACCCGCATGGGACGACTCCTCGATGGTCAAAAAGCGACCCCCAAAATAGGGAATTCGTCCGGAAAACGCGATAGCCCTTCGCTTTAAGCCTCTGAGGCTTGAAAGTACTTGAAGGCGATACCGAAGATATACCGAAACGTAGGGTACATTCCGACTTAGCGGTCCTTCCGTCCGCTGCCGCCCAGCAGGTACGACACGCCCACCGTACCAGTGAAGTGCCCGATCCAACCGCTGGCCATGCCGCCCCCCGGGCCGCGGTAATAGGCTCGCGCCTCCAGACGGAGTGCCACGTGGTCGTCGACAAAGAAAATTCGCTCGCCGAGCCCGCCGTGGAGCGCGTTCAGCTGGGAACGGTACGGTAGATCAGGCCCCATTTGGAGGCGGGAATAGCCGCCCAGCACGTAAGCGCTTCCCGAGCTGATGACCAGGCTCGCGCTCCCGAATACGGCTGTGGTCTTTCCACCGCCGCCGGACTTCGAGAGCGGCTGCGCCACGTTGCCGTCGACTTCGAGACTGAAATGATCGCCGACGAAGAAGCCGAGGCGACCACCGACACCGAACTGGTTGTCGAGCTGGAGCCCGCTGTCGTACCGCGTGTAGCTTCCGAACCCGCCGATCTCCACTTGGCCGCGGCGCTGCGCGCTGAGGGACCCGATCGCGCTGGCGATCAGCAGCAGCCAGACAACAGTGAGCACCCGCATAGGAGGACTCCTTGGGTGAGGACTCCGTGCAACATCTTTGGGTGAGGACTCCGTGCAACATCGATACGGGCGCCCCCCAAAATAGGAGTTTCCCTCGGAATGCGCGATATGCCCCGAACCCCTACCGCAACGGCACGTCTCAGATGAGCCCCAACTTCGTTCCTACTCGCTTGAACGCCGACAGGGCGAACTCGAGATCATCGCGAGTGTGCCCAGCTGAAAGCTGACAGCGGATTCTGGCATGTCCTTGCGGTACAACAGGATAGCCGAATCCGGTCACGAACACGCCCTCGTCGAGGAGCAGCTCGCTCATCTTGATGGCTTTGGCGGTCGCCCCGAGAATGACGGGGACGATGGGCGTTTCACCTGGCAACGGCTTGAACCCCAGCGCGACCAGCCGCTCGCGGAAGTAGCGGGCGTGCTCCTGCAGTCGGGCCACCCGCTCAGGGTGCTGCTGGACATGGCGCACGGCAGCGAGCGCGCTGGCCGCCACCGTCGGCGGCAGGGCGTTCGAGAAGAGCTGCGGGCGAGAGCGCTGTGTGAGGTAGTCGGCAAGCGCGGCGGGCCCAGCCGTGAAGCCGCCCGCCGCACCGCCGAGCGCCTTCCCCAGGGTCGACGTGATGATGTCCACCTGACCGACCATGCTGTAGTGCTCCGCGGTCCCGCGCCCCGTCCGGCCGAGCACGCCGGTGGCGTGCGAGTCGTCCACGGCCACCACCGCATCGTATTGCCGGGCCAGCGCCACGATATCGGGCAGCTTGGCGATGTCGCCCTCCATCGAAAACACGCCATCCGTGAACACGAGCTTGAGACGGGCGTCCTTGGCTGCACGAAGCTTGTCTTCGAGGTCGGCCATGTCCGAGTGCCGGTAGACGGCCGTCTGGCACTTGGTTATGGCTTTCGCGAGCCGGATCGAATCGATGATCGATGCGTGGTTGAGCTGGTCGGAGATCACGATGTCCTGCTCGCCCAGCAGGGTCGGGACGAGTCCCTCGTTCGCGTTCCAACAGCTGACGTAAGTGAGTGATGACTCACACCCGACGAACCGGGCGAGCGCCTGCTCGAGCTCGCGGTGAATCGTGAAGGTCCCGCAGATGAACCGCACCGATCCCGTCCCCGCGCCGTAGTCGTCGAGGGCGCGTTTGCCCGCGGCGACGACCTCCGGCTCGTTGCACAGACCGAGGTAGTTGTTGGACGAGAGGATCACGACCTCGCCGCGCCCTTGCATCTTGCTTCTTGCGGCTTGCGGCCCCTCGAGGCAGTTCAGGCGCTTGTAGACCCCGTCCTGCTTGAACTGCTCGAGTTCGGCCTCGAGCCGGGCGGCAAGGCTCATGCGATCTCCAGGATGATCTTGCCCGCATCGCCCGCGCGGATGGCGGCGAGGGCCTCGTCGATCTTCGCGAGCGGAAACTGGTGTGTGATCACCGGCCGGGGGTCGAGCAGCCCGGTAGTGAGGTAGCGGCGCATCTGGTGCCACGTCTCGTACATCTTGCGGCCGATCACGCCGTACACGGTGATCCCCTTGAAGATGATCTCGCTGGCGAAGTCGACCGGTACCTCGCCTTTGGGGATGCCGAGCAGCTGGACCCGTCCCCCCAGGCGCACGGCGGCGAACGCCTGGTGCAAGGCCGACGGCACGCCCGACATCTCGCAGACGAGGTCGGCGCCCTCGCCGCCGGTCTCGTCCAGCACCGTGCGCACCACGTCGTCGGTGGCGGCGTTGATCGTCACGTGCGCCCCCATGCGGCGCGCCAGCGACAGCCGCTTCGCGTTCACGTCGGAGGCGATCACCTTCGCGGCCCCGGCAGCGCGCGCAATGCCCACGGCGAAGCAGCCGATCGGCCCGCACCCCACCACGAACACGGAGCTGCCCTGAATCTCGGCGCTCAGGACCGCGTGGAAGGCGTTCCCCATGGGGTCCATGATGGCGCCGACCGTCGTCGGTACGCCGTCGAGGGGCAGCACGTTGGTGGCGGGCATGGCGATGTACTCGGCGAACGCCCCGTCGCGATCCACGCCGATGATGCGGGTGTTCTTGCAGATGTGGCTGTTCCCGGTGCGGCACTGGAGGCAGCGCCCGCA
>QHTS01000128.1 GCA_003220905.1 Gemmatimonadota bacterium
CGGGTGGCTGAAGCGGAGAGACTGCGGGGGAATTAGGGCGGACGGGCGGACAGGTGGACGGGCGGACGGACAAAGAACGCATCCGAATGATGTCGCAGGGAATAGTTTGGTTGTCACTTCCCGACCAGCGCGCGTAAGCTTGGACCATGATGCCCTACAGCGCTGAATTCCGTCGTTTTCTCGATATCTCGGTGGGATCACTTTGCGAGATCTCTTACGCCATTCTCTTCGTCACCGAGCTCGGACTGTTGTCCCAGGAGGAAGGCCAACGACTCGAGGAGCTCCGTTCACGCGCCGGAAAGTTGACCTGGGGTTTGTACAAGACAGTGAGCCGCCGAGCGAGGCAGGTCCCGCGCCCTGTGGCTAGTTGACCGCAGCCTTCACGGTCCGTCCGACCGCCCGTCCGCCCGTCCTACCTGGTCAGTCATCCCCCGCCCCTCGAATACAACGCCTCATACGGATCCTGCCCCGGCTGCGTGAACACGCGGACCTGAATCGCGCGGATCGTTTCCTTCAGGTCGGCGTTCGAGTGGACGTAGACCTCCTCGAACAGGTTCAGATTCATGCGATACAGGCGCTGGGCGATCACCACTGCGTTGTTGAGCGGCGCCCGGGCGAACCAGCGCCAGTCGTACGTCTCGAGGGACTGCCCCACCGGACCCGTGAGCTGGGCCCGGGCCCACGCGAAGACCGTCGCGCGCGTCCGCTCGAGGGCCGCCCCGGTCGGTCCACCCGCGTACGCGGAGTCGAGGCGGCGGGCCAGCTCCGCGTAGAGCACGTCGAGCGTGCGCTCGTCGCGCCAGCGCGCCGCGGCGCGCTTCGCGTCGAGCGTGTCTCCGTCGCGCCAGCGCGCCGCGGCGCGCTTCGCGTCGAGCGTGTCTCCCCGCGAACGGAAGAACGCCTGGGCGCCGCGGTAGCCCACGAAGCTCGCGAAGCTCTCGTTGAACGGCGTCTGGCTCTTCAAGTACAGGGTGTTGTGGGCCAGCTCGTGGATGACCGTGGCTACGAGCTCCATCGTGTCGCGGTCGCTGACGGTCGACAGCAGCGGGTCCGAAAAGTACCCGAGCGTCGAAAACGCGCTGGCGGGTCGGAGGTACGCGTCGAGCCCGTCCCGCTCGAGCGCCGCGGCGGCGCGGCGCGCCGCGGTGAAGTCGAAAAACCCCTTGTACGGCACCGCGCCCACGATGGGGAAGCGCCAGACATACTCGCGCAACCGGTCGCGGCGGGAGCCAGAGAGCACGAGGAGCAGGGTGTCCCGGCCGACGTTTACGTAGCTCGTGTACGTCTCGCCCACCAGCAGGCCCAGCGAATCCGCCGCATACGCGCGGGCGGCGAGCACGAGCAGCAGCCGCTGGCGTAGCGTCGGCTCGGTTTTCGGATCGGCGACCAGCTGCGCGATCGCCCGCCGCTTGAGGAGGATCCGAGCCTCCTCCACCCCGGCGCGCGCGAGGTAGCGCGCGTCGGCGCTCGCCACGAGCGCTGCCGCGAGCACGACGGGAACGCCGATGAGCACCCACGCCAGCAGGCGGCGCCCCACCCGGCGCCAGTTCGGCGGGCGGCGCTCGATCACGGCATCCATCGCAGCCCCATGCGGTGTCGCGCGCCGAGCGCGTCGTCGGCCCGGTAGGCGTAGTCGAGATGCAGGCGCCCCCCCCCGAGCTCCACGCTCGCACCCGCGGTGAACGGCGCCGCGCTCGTCACCCCGGAGTGCCCGACGTATCCGACGCGGCCGAGCACCCCCAGGCCGCGTGTCACCACCCCGCTCTCGAGCCCCAGGACGACGAATGCACTCCCGCCACCAGCCGGCCACTGGCCCTCGAGGGTCGTGAGCAGCCGCAGCGTGCCCTGGGGGTCGACGTAATTGAGCGTGAACCCCGCGCGCGTGCGGCGTGGGAGATGCACTCCCCCAGCCGCCTGACCGAAGTCGCCTCCGATGTTCTGGACGCTCACGCCCAGCGCCATCAGATCGAAAACGGCGATGGCGAGCCCCGCATCCCCGGCCCAGGCGTCGACCCGGGCGCCGCCGAGCGTCTCGCGCGCGTACTTGGCGGTCGCGCCGACCGCCACCATTCCCGTGCGGAGCACGAGCGAGGAGACGCCGAGCAGGTCCGCCGTCGTGTAGGTCGGTCCCAGTGCCGCGGCGCCCGCGCCCCAGGTGAATCGCCCCACGCGCAGCGCCAGCGCTCCAGTGGAGAGCGTCACACCGGTCGGATACGCCTCGTATGAGCCTTCGATCGCCAGGTGGTGCACGGTGGCGAGTCCCGCGGGGTTCGCGAAGATGGCGCCGGCGTCGCCGACCATGGCCGCCCCCGCGCCGCCCATTCCCGCCGCGCGGGCGGAGCCGGGAAGCATGCCGAGACTTCCCGCCGATTGGGCGGCGAGGAACGGTACCAAGACGGCGTTACAAAGAAGCGTCACCAGCAGTCGCCGCGTAACACCGTCGCGACGCCCGTTCATCACTGAATGCGAATCACGTTCAGCCGCGGAACCAGTGTCGTGCGTAACGCGCCGCCGGCACTGTTCGAAAACAGCAGCGTGAACCCCGGCGCACCCGCAGCGTGCTGCAGGCGGTAGTAGCTTCCCGACCCCGCGTGCAGCATCCCGGAGCCCTGCGCCGAGGTGGCGTCCAGGACGGGGGGGACGAGCGGCAACTGACTCGGAAGGTTGCCCGTGTTCAAGAAGGCGGCACACGCGGTCTTCATCGTTTGATAGTCCGTGCGGAACTTCCACGTCACGTACCGCAGCTCGGGGGGCGCGATGAACCCCGGCAGCGACAGATCGGAGACGTAGTTGGCGAGCCCCCAGTGCGCGAGGACGGTCGGGAACGCCGTGCCGCCCGTGGCGTTGCTCACGTTCGCCGCGCCGGTGAGGGCCGTCCCGTCCAGCCGCCGCGTCGCCGAGTCCGCCGACCCGAGCGTGGCGCCGACCTGGTCCACGAGATAGCGCACGAACAGCCAGTACGCACCGCGGTTCGCGAGGCCCCCGATGCCGGCCGTGTCGACCAGGAAGTAGTTGTGCGGCGCGGTGAAGTACTGCGCCGAGTTGTAGAGATCCCCGAAAACGTAGCGGCAGAACGTCCCGGTGTCCGGCAGGAATGTGCGCCCGCCGTTCTCCTCGGCGTAGTGCGACAACCCCTCGTTCAGCCACAGATCCTCCGGGAAGTTGCCCCGGACGAGGAAGTGCTGGTTGAAGCTGATCATGTGCTGGAACTCGTGCACGAACGTCACCGGCACGATCTGCGAGACGGCCACGACGGAGTGCGCGCAGCTGAGCGTGCCGGAGGGATCGGGGACAATCGAATAGAAAATCTCGGCGCCGTTCCCGGTCGCGAACGGCGGGGTCGTGATCAGGTCGGCACCGAAGAAGTAGCCGGCCACGTAGCCACCCGTCGGGTTAGTGCATTGCGCGCTCGTCACGAGCGCGTTCACCTTCCCGGTCATGAGCACGATCACCATACCGTTGCTATCGATGTCCGACTCACGACCGAACGCCAGCGTGTCCGTCTCGTACAGCCGCGTGTCAAAGACGGCACGCAGGTTATCGAGGTCCGACTGCGTCAGGCCAGGTTGCGGCGCCGCGTTGTCGACGTAGATCGCGATGTGCGTCCCCACCTTGAGGGCGGTGGCCGTCACGCTCGAGAGCGTGCTCGGCTTGCGGGGATCGCACGCCAGCACGTTGCACACCTTGAACGTGCGGACGTTGCCCGAGTCCACAGGGGTCACCAGCGCGGGCGCCCGGGGCGGCGCCCGGAGCGGCCGCGGGATTTGCGCCGCGAACTCCCGCTCGGCGAGGCGCAAACGGAGGTCGAACTGCTGGGCGGCGCTGGGCCCTGCGAGCGGGGCGCCCGGCGGCAGCGGAGCCGCGAGCGGGTTCCCGCCCAGCTTGAACGCCTGCGAATCGTCCGGGATGCTGCTCGCCGACTGCGGCACCACGAGATACTCGATGGTGGATCCAAAAATGTTCGCCGGGAACACGGCGCAGCCCGCCGTTTGCGTCGGGTCGACCGCCGTGTAACCGCTGAGCCCCAGAGAGACTTGCCCCCTGCTGGTCGCCGTGCAGGGCGCCAGCGGCGGCTGCGTCACTGGACTCGAGCTACAGGCCGCCGCGAGGAGCGACGGTAGTCCCACCACCCACAGGCGCTTCGGCATCGGGTATTTCCTCCGTGACTTCTCCGGCGCGCACGAGCGCCGTGCGGCAGCAGATGGGTCCCGCGACCTCGTGAACACCAATCATCGCTACGATCAGGGCCTCAAGGGAGACCCCCCATTCCGGGAACGCCCGCCGGGCAAGCTGTGCGAGCGCCAGCGCCATCCCCGCCTGTGATATGAGCCCGAGCCAGCCGTCCCGCGCCAGGACGGGCGTCACACTGGGATGCCGCCCCGCCCAGCGCACGCCGTAGCGCAGGCCCACGAGCCGCAGGCCGACGAGCAGCAGGATCCATGGCCAGAGATCCGCCAGCACGCCGACCCGCAGCCCCGCACCCGTCAGGGCGAAGAACGCCACATACACCGGCAGCGACCCGCGTTTCAGCTCGCGACGCAACCGCTCGCCCTGGACCGGCGCGAAGTTCTCCAGATAGAACCCGGCAGCGAGCGCGATGATCAGCGTTTCGAGGTGCGTGAGCCGCGCCACCTCCGCGGCGACGAACGCCGTCGCCACCAGGAACAGCGCCGTGTCGCGCCGTACGAGGCTCAGGTACCGGCCGAGCGCGTAGCCCAGGAGCGTGCCCACGGCGACCGAGCCCACGAGCTGCAGGATGGCCGTGCCCGCGACGCCCGTGTTCAGCGCGCCGGCGCTCGTGAGGAGCCCTCCGTTGGCCAGGACCAGCGTGAAGAGGATGGCGACCCCGACGTCTTGCACGACCGTTATGCTGAGCAGCGCGTGCGCCACGGGGCCTCGTGCGTCGAGCTCGCTCATCATCGCCATCGTCATGGTGGGCGACGAGGCCGCCGCGAGGGTGCCGAGCACGAGCGCCACGACCATCGCGTCGCCCAACGGCTGATGCCGCGTGAGCGGGAACCACGGGCTGACCGAGAGTGTGACGAGGGTGACGGCGAGGAAGGGGAACACGATCGCGCCGCTCGCGAGGCGCGCGAGGGCAACCCGCCCCTGGCGCAGCGCGTCGAGCGTCAGCTCCGACCCCGCCGCGAGCGCGATCAGCGCGACCGCCGCTTCTTCCATGAACCGGAGCGCGTCCACTTCCTCGCGCCGCACGAGCCCGAGCCACGCGGGGCCGACGGCGAACCCGACCAGCAGGTAGCCGGTCAGACGCGGCAGCCGCGCGCGCCGCGCCATCTCGCCGCCGACGTGCGCGGCGAGCAGGAGAAACCCGAGAGCCAGGGTGGCGCGCGCTTCGAGCGGACCGCCCGCGGTCACGCGATGAAAAAGGGCCATCATCAGGCCCAGCGCGAAGAGGCTCGCGATTGAGCGCATGGGGTGCATGGGCCCGCAAAATATCCGGCGCACCGCGCTTTTGACAATGCGCTGGAGCGCCGATATCTTCCGCTAGCCGTATGGCGTTCGTTCACCTCCACACCCACAGCGAGTACTCCCTCCTCGACGGCGCCAACCGGATCCCCGACTTGCTCGACCGGGTCCAGGCGCTGGGCATGGACTCGCTCGCGATCACCGACCACGGCAACCTGCACGGGGCGTGGCAGTTCTACTCCGAGGCCCGGGCGCACAAGATCCGGCCCATCCTCGGCTTCGAGGCGTACCTCGCGTTCGGCGACCGGCACAAGCGCGAGCGCCCCCCTCCCGAGGCGCCAGGCCCGTATTCCCATCTCGTGCTGCTCGCGCGGAACCGCACCGGATACCAGAACCTCGTCAAGCTCTCCTCCATCGGATTCCTGGAGGGGTTCTATCGGCGGCCGCGCATCGACCGTCAGGTGCTGGAGCAGTACTCGGAGGGCCTGATCGGGCTCGCGGCCTGCCTGTCGGGCGAGATCGCGCTGTACTTGCGGCAGGGGAATTACGAGGCGGCGAAGGCGAGCGCCCAGTACTTCGCCCGGGTGTTCGGCCCCCCCCCCGGCGGCTTCTGGCTCGAGGTGCAGGACCACGGTCTCGCGGACGAGAAGACCGTCACCGCCGGCATGCTCCAGCTGGCGCGGGAGCTGGGCCTCCCGGTCCTCGCCACCAACGACGCGCACTATCTAAGGAAAGAGGACGCCGAAGCCCACGACGTGCTGCTCGCCATCGGCACGGGCAAGGACCTGGACGATCCCAACCGCTTCCGCTTCTTCGGCCAGGAGAGCTACGTCAAGTCGGAGCGGGAGATGCGCGCGCTGTTCCCGGACCACCCGGACGTGGTGGCGGAAACCCAGCGCGTGGCGGAATTGTGCGAATTCGATTTCGAGAAGCGCTACTTCCTGCCGCAGTACCCGCGCCCGGCGCAGTTCGCGTCGGATAACGACCTGCTCGTGCATCTCGCGCGGGCGGGGGCGGCGACGCGCTACGGGGACCCCCTCCCCCCCGCGGTCCATGAGCGGCTCGACTACGAGCTGCAGGTGATCTCGCACACCGGCTACGCCGGCTACTTCCTGATCGTCTACGACATCGTGAAGGCGGCGAAGGACCGGGGCATTCCGGTGGGGCCGGGGCGCGGCTCGGCGGCGGGCTCTCTGGTCGCGTATGCGCTCGGCATCACCGATATCGATCCCCTCAAGTTCGACCTGCTGTTCGAGCGGTTCCTGAATCCCGAGCGCATCTCCATGCCGGACATCGACCTCGACTTCTGCTTCGAGCGGCGCGGCGAAGTCATCCAGTACGTGCGGGAGCGCTACGGGCGGGATTCGGTCGGGCAGATCATCACGTTCGGGACGCTGAAGGCACGCGCCGCCTTCCGCGACGTCGCCCGGACGCTGCGGGTCGAGCCGGGCGAGGTGGACCGTTTTACCAAAATGATTCCTGCCGGGCCGGGCCTCTCGGTGACGCTCGCGGAGGCGTCCGAGAAGTCTCCCGAGCTGCGCCAGCTCGCACGCCAGGACGAGCGGGTCCGCAAGATCCTCGAGCTCGGGACCCGCATCGAAGGGCTGGCGCGCCACGCCTCGGTGCACGCCGCGGGCGTGGTGATCGCTCCCGGCCCGCTCACCGACTACGTCCCCGTCTGCCTCGCGCCGCAGGAGGCGGAGGCGATCATCACCCAGTACGACATGGTGGCGCTGGAGCAGGTGGGGATGCTGAAGATCGACGTCCTCGGCCTCCGCACGCTGACGGTGATCCACGACGCGGTGGGGATGGTCGCGGAGCGGCACGGGGTCACGCTCGACATGAACGCGCTGGACCTCGAGGACCCGCAGGTCTACCGCCTGCTCGGCTCCGGCCGCACGGCCGGTGTGTTCCAGTTCGAGTCGCCGCTCGCCACCGACTGCCTGCGCAGCATGCGGTGCGATCGGTTCGACGATCTGGTCGCCACCAACGCGCTGCTCCGTCCCGGCCCGCTCGACACCGGGATGCACCTCGTGTTCATCAACCGCAAGCTCGGCCGGGAGCCCGTGCGCTACCCCCACCCCGCGCTGGCGCAGATCCTCCAGCCCACGTACGGCGTGATCACCTATCAGGAGCAGGTGATGCGCATCGCCAACGTGCTCGCCGGCTTCACGCTCGCCGAAGCCGACGTGCTGCGCAAAGCAGTCGGGAAAAAGGATCATGCGCTCATCCAGCAGGAGCTGGGCCGCTTCGTCGAGCGGGCCCTCGCCCTGGGGCACGATCGGCGTGGGATCGAGGACATCGCGGCCCAGATCGAGACCTTCGGCCGCTACGGATTCAACAAGTCGCACGCCGTCGCGTACTCGGTGCTGTCCTATCAGACGGCGTGGCTCAAGGCGCACTACGCGCCCGAGTTCCTGTCGGCCTTGTTGTCCTCCGAGATCGGCAACACCGACAACGTCGTGCGCTACATCAACGAGGCGCGCGAGCTCGGCCTCGAGGTGCTGCCGCCGGACGTCAACGAGTCCGGGTTCAAGTTCACGGTGGTCGGCGACCGCCGGCTCCGCTTCGGCCTCGGCGCGATCAAGAACGTCGGCGCGGGCGCGATCGAGTCCATCCTCGCCGGGCGGACGGCGGACGGGCCGTACCGCTCCCTGGTCGACCTGTGCGACCGGATCGACTTGCGCCTCTGCAACAAGCGCGTCCTCGAAGCGTTGATCGACGCCGGCGCCTGCGACTCGCTCGGGGGTCACCGCGCCCAGCTCGTGGCGGCGCTCGACTCCGCGTTCGGCGAAGCCCAGGCGCGCCAGCAGGAGCGGCAGGTGGGCCAGCACGGCTTGTTTGGCGAGCAAACCCTGCTCCCGGCTCCCCGCCCCCTGCTCCCCGACGTACCGCCGTGGTCGGAACACAACCGGTTGGCGCGGGAAAAAGCCGTGCTTGGCTTCTTCATCTCCGGCCACCCCCTCGCGCATTACCGCGTGGAGGTGGAGCTTTTCGGGACCCGCACCACCGCGACCCTCGCCCAATGGAGCGACCAGAGGGTCCGGATCGGGGCGGTCGTGACGGTGGTGAAGCGGCAGATCTCGAAGAAGACCGGCGCCGAATACGCGCGCCTCACGCTCGAGGACTTCCACGGGACCGCGGAGGCGTTGGTGTTCCCAGAGGCCTGGGCCAAGCTGAGCGAGGTGATCCGTGCCGACCGCGCGCTGCTCTTCGCGGGCAGTTACAGCGCGCGCGACCGGGACGAGGAGCAGGCGCCGTTCATCGTGGAGACCGCTCAGGCGCTCGACGAGCTGAAGGCGAGCGGGGCGATCGGCGTCGCGCTTCGCTGGTCGCCCGGCGCGCCGCCGCCGCCCGACGCGACCCGCGCCGTGGCCGCCCTGTGCGCGGCCCACCCCGGCCGCGCGCCCGTGTTGGTGGAGTGGGAGGAGGGAGATGGGAATGGTGGGGGGAGTGTCCCCGGGCTTGCGCCCGGGGTCAGTCCTAACCCCGGGCGCGAGGCCGGGGTGACGCGGTTGCAGAGCCGCTCGCTCAAGGTCGACCCGGCGGACGATCTGCTCGTTGCGCTGCAGGCGCTCCTCGGGCCCGACCACGTGCACCTCGTTCGGACGACCTGACCATGGCGACCTACACGCTGGACTTCGAGCGTCCGTTGCTCGAGCTGGAGCGCCAGATCGACGAGCTGAAGCGCGTGGCGGGCGAGACGGCGGCGGACGTCACCAAGGAGCTCGCCCCGCTCGAGAAGCGGCTGGCCGAGCTGCGCGCCGAGATCTACAAGAACCTGACGGCGATGCAGCGCGTCCAGGTGGCGCGCCACCCGAAGCGACCGTACACGCTCGACTACCTGAGCACGGTGTTCACCGACTTCGTCGAGCTGCATGGGGACCGGCTGTTCCGCGACGATCCCGCCATCGTGGGCGGCTGGGCGCGACTCGACGGGATGAGCGTCATGGTGATCGGGCACCAGAAGGGCCGCGACACGAAGGAGAACCTCCACCGGAACTTCGGCATGGCCCACCCCGAAGGCTACCGCAAGGCGCTCCGTCTCATGCATCTGGCCGACCAGTTCCGCGCCCCCGTGATCACCCTGGTGGACACGCCGGGCGCCTACCCCGGGCTCGGCGCCGAGGAGCGCGGCCAGGCCGAGGCGATCGCGCGCAATTTGGTCGAGATGGCGACACTCCGCACGCCGATCCTCACCGCGGTGATCGGTGAGGGAGGCTCGGGCGGCGCGCTCGCCGTCGGGCTCGCCGACCGCGTGCTGATGCTCGAGAACTCCGTGTACTCCGTCATCTCCCCCGAGGGCTGCGCCGCCATCCTCTGGAAGGACGCGAGCCAGCGGGAGCGCGCCGCCGAGGCGCTCAAGATCACCGCCGAGGACCTGCTGGAGCTCGGGGTGATCGACGAGATCATCGCCGAGCCGCCGGGCGGGGCGCACGCCGACCCCGAAGCGGCGGCCACGGCGCTGGGCGACACGCTGCGCCGCCACGTGCGGCAGCTGCGCAAGGTCAGGATCGAGAAGCTCCTCAAACGCCGGGAGGAGAAGTACCTTTCGATGGGTGCGTTGAGCGAGAAGTGAGTTGACCGACGTCATCGAGGTCCGGTTCAAAGGGAACCGGAAAGAATTCTTCTCCTGGCCGTCCGCCGAGCCGCTCGCCCTGCACGATTCCGTGATCGTGGAGGTGGAGCGGGGACAGGACCTCGGCCGAGTGTCGGCCGTGGGCCCGGTCGCCGCGAAGAAGTGCGCCGGCAGCTGCAGCGGCTGCAGTCTGGCCGAGGTCGCGGCTGTCCCCACCGAGCCCGCCTACCGCGTCCTGCGGCGCGCCACCCCCGACGACGCCGCTGTCGCCGAGCAGCTGCACCGCGAGGAGGAGGACGTCCGGCGCCGGGTGATGGAGCGGGTCCGCAGTCACACCCTCCCCATGAAAGTCTCGGACGCCGAGTGGCAGTGGGACAAGAAGAAGCTCACCGTGTACTTCACGGCCGAGCAGCGGGTGGACTTCCGCGCGCTGGTGCGCGACCTCGCGAGCCTGTTCCACACGCGCATCGAGCTGCGGCAGATCGGCGCGCGCGACGAGGCGAAGCGGCTCGACGGCGTGGGCCGGTGCGGCCGCCAGTACTGCTGCTCGAGCTGGCTGCCGGAGCTGCGGCCGGTGAGCCTCTCGCTGGCCAAGGATCAGCACCTCTCGCTCAACCCGTCGCAGATCTCGGGCGGATGCGGGCGGTTGCTGTGCTGCCTCCGCTACGAGCACGATTTCTACGTGCAGACGCGCAAGCGGTTCCCC
>QHTS01000129.1 GCA_003220905.1 Gemmatimonadota bacterium
CGAGGCCGGCGTGCCACGAGGTGCCGCAGGCGACGATCACGATGCGCTTGATCGCCGCGGCGGCGCCCGGCGCCAGGTTGAGCCCGTTGAGGCGCGCCGACCCTTCGTCGAACAGCAGGCGGCCGCGCATCGTGCTCTGCACCGTCTCGGGCTGCTCCCAGATCTCCTTGAGCATGAAGTGCGGGTAGCCGCCCAGCTCGATCGCCTCGAGGTCCCACGCCAGCTCGTCCACGGCGCGCGGCTGCACATGCGACGCGCGGTCGATCACGTGGTACTGGCTGGGCGTCAGGACGGCGATGTCGCCGTCGGTCAGGTAGACCACCGAGCGCGTGTGGGCGAGCACCGCGGACGCGTCCGAGGCCACGAAGAACTCGTCCTCCCCGATCCCGAGCAGCACCGGCGACCCGCGCCGGGCGGCGACGAGCTTCCCCGGCTCGTCCGCCGAGATGACCGCCAGGCCGTAGGTGCCCTCGACGTGGTCCAGGGCGGAGTTGACGCGCGCTTCGAGCGTCGCGCCCGGGGCGTCCTCGATCAGGTGCACCAGCGTCTCGGTGTCGGTGTCGGTCGTGAACTGGTGGCCGGCGCGCGCCAGTGCTTCCCGCAGCGTGCCCGCGTTCTCGATGATTCCGTTGTGGACCAGCGCGATGCGACCGTGGCAGTCCACGTGGGGGTGGGCGTTGCGCTGGGTGGGCGCCCCGTGGGTCGCCCACCGCGTGTGCGCGATGCCGCTCGTGCCCGACAGCGGCTCGGTCTCGAGCTGGTGGCACAGGCCGGCCACGCGGCCGGCGAGCTTCACCACGCCGAGCCCGCGGCCGTTCTGGACGGCGACACCCGCCGAGTCGTAGCCGCGGTACTCCAGGCGCCGCAGCCCTTCCAGCAGGATGGGCGTGGCCTGGCGTGGCCCGACGTATCCGACAATACCACACATGGTCAGCCGTCCCGTGAAGGGGGAGGAGGCGTCTTGAGTAGCGGGCCCGTCCCCTGTGCCAGCCCGAACCGCGCGAGCTGAATCGTTTTCGCTATCAGGCGCGCGGCGAGCGTTTCAGGCGGAAGCGGCGCGCCGCAACAGGCGCACACCACGCCGTCCCACACGGCGTCCGCCGCCCACAACCCCTGCATCCGTGGTCGCGGCAGGCGGCTTTGACACCTGGCGCACAAGGTGGCGGTCAGTCCCATTTCCAAAACCTCCGGGGCTCGAGAGACGCCGCTCCGCGTCCCACCACATTCAAGTTTGGGGCCGAGCCGAGGCCCGCCCCCGCGCCTCCCGGCACCCGTATGCCGCGTCATGAGTTGGGCCGGTTCGCGGACGCCCGCGCCACCGGCCCTCCGGGCTGTTGCGCGCGTGCACTCGCCGCACTGGAGTTACAGGCTGTCACCAATCCGCTGCGACTCGCCCGCGAGCGGGCCACGACGCGCGCGGATAACGCGTTCGCGAGGAACGGCTTCGCCGTCGGTCGACCCGTGCACGCGTAATGCAACGGCGAGGGGCACCCTTCGATGCGCCGCCTCCCGCTCGACCCCGTGAGGGTTCCCCCCATGTCTGATCCCGAGGCCTCCGCTCGGAGGCCAGTGGTGCTGCTCGCCAGCGCCCACGAATGGGCTTCGCGCTCGCTGCACAGCATCCTCACCCCCAACGGCTACCGCGTGCTCCACGCCTACGCCGGGTACGACGCGCTGCTCCAGGTCCGCGCCGCGCAGCCGGACGTCCTCATGATCGACCTGCAGCTCCCGGGGATCGATGGCGTCGCGCTGTGCCGGATGCTGCGCGCCGACCCGTCGGTCACGGCGAGCACGGCGATCATCGCGACGACGCCGAGCCCCGTCGGGCGGCAGCAGCGGCTGGAGGTGCTGCGGGCGGGTGGGTGTGAGCTGTGGGCCCCGCCGCTCGATGCCGAGGAGATCCTGCTGCGACTCGAGTGGTACGTGCGCGCCAAGCGCGATGCCGACACCGCGCGCCAGGACAGCCTGCTCGACCCGACGACCGCGCTCTACAACGACCGTGGGCTCGCGCGCCGCACCCGCGAGCTCGGAGCCCAGGCGGAGCGGGCCCGGGCCCCTGTTAGCTGCGTGGTGCTGACGACGGGGACGGAGCCGGTGGAGGTGGGCACGGCGGGCGACGAAGTGGCGGGCGTGATCGCCCGCGCGCTGGGCGTGAGCGCTCGCGCCTCCGACCCGCTCGGGCGCACGGGACCGGGTGAGTTCGCCATCGTGGCGGCGGGCGCCGGCGCACCGGTCGCCGCGGGGCTCGGCCGGCGGCTCGCCCAAGCGGTTCAGGCCGCCATGTCCCAGAAGCACGCCGGGCCGCTGCGGCTGCGTATCGGCTACGGAACGGCCACCGCGTCCCGCGCGGCCGACCTCGACCTGCCGGCACTGCTCGCGCAGGCGCGCGGCGGGCTGCAGGACGCGTGGGTCGTAAGCTAAGTCACTTGGGGGACCGGACCAGGACGCGCGCGGCCGCGCCCTCGTCGTCGGGGTCCTGTTCTTCCTTCAGCTCGTACCCCTCGAGCGAATACGAGTAGTACCGGTACGCACCCCGCGGCTCCACGTCGTTCAGCACGGCGCCGAGCACGCGCACGGGGAGGCGATCGAGGACGCCCAGCTTCGCGGCGGCGAGCTCGCGATCGGTGACGCCGGTGCGGAGCACGAGCAGCAGGTTCGCCGTGAGGGTCCCGAGCAGATAGGCGTCGACGCCCGCGTCGAGCGGGGGGCTGTCCACCAGCACGGCGTCGAAGCGGCCGCGGAGATTGGCGAGGAGCGCGCGCATGGCAGGCGAGCCGAGGAGCTCGGGGCCGGAAAACCGCCGCGTGCCGCACGGCACAAAGCTGACCCGCGGGAACGCCGTGGCCCGCACGACCTCGTCGACGGTGGCCTTCCCCGCCAGCACGTCGGTCAACCCCGGTTTGCGGGCGACGGCGAGAACGCGGTGCAGCGCGCCGCGGCGGATGTCACCGTCGATGAGGACCGTTCGCAGGCCGGCGTCCGCCAGCCCCAGGGCCAGGTTGGAAGCGAGGAACGACTTGCCATCGCTCCGCCCCGGGCTCGTGATGGTGCAGACCAGCGGGCCGGCGGCGCCGTGCGCGTACTGCACGCTCAGCCGGATGCCCCGGATCGCCTCGATGATGGGCAGCCCGCCCTCATGGACCGAGCCGTTGCGACGCTGCTTCAAGTGCGGGACGGCGCCCAGGATCGGGAGCCCCATCACCCGCGTCACCTCGTCGGGCTCGCGGACCTTGCGGTCCAGATGGTCGAGCAGCACGGCGGCGCCCCCGCCGGCGCCGAACCCTCCCATGAGCCCCAGCACCACCAGCACCGGCAGCAGATTGAACGTCGGCAGGAAGGGCACGGCTGCCCGATCGAGGATGCGCACGTCCGGAATACTGCTCACGTCCGCGAGCCGGGCTTCTTCGTAGCGCTGCCGGATGTTGGTCACGAGCTGCTCGGCGCTCGTGACGTCGCGCTGCAGCGCCGCCTCCTCGACCGCCAGCGGGGAGACCCGGCGCAGATTTCCCGACGCCGAGTCGACGTCGCGCCCCACCTCCGACTCGCGCACCGCGAGCTCGTTCATCAGCGCCGTCGCGAGCCGCGGAATCGTCTGCCGCTCGAGCAGCTTGACTTCCTCGGCGAGATGCCGCACCGCGGGAGTCGCGTCGGTGTAGCGGAACCGCACGGCCCGCAGCTCGGCCTGCTTGGCGGTCAGCCCCTTCAACGCTTCGCTCAGCTCCAGCGAGCGCTGCACGGCGCCGATCATCCCCAGCGCGTCGACCGAGAGCCCGGAATCCCGCGCCTGCGCCAGCACGCGCCGCAGCGCGTCGCGGTCCCGCCGCACCTGCTCGCGGCTCACCTTCAGCTCGAGCAGGCCGGCGAATCCCGGGTCCTGCGTCCGCTCCAGGTTCGGGGTCACCGCGGCGGTCCCCTCCGCGAACTGCGTGACCGCCGTGACGCGGAACCGCTTCAGCGCGGCCTCCGCCTCTGCGAGCTTGCCCTGGGCCTGCTTCAGCTGCTCGCTGAGGATCCCTGTGAGCTCGGTGAGCTTGCGCCGCTTGAGCTCGGTCGCCAGCGCCTCGAACCGGTCGGCCACGGCGTTGACGATCCCCGCCACGCCGGTCGGGCTGGACCCGCGCAGCTCGAGCTGGATGAAGTTGTCGTCGAGGTCGCTCTTCACCACCAGCGCCTTCGCGAGCAGCTTCGCCGCATCCGAGGGCGCCGCCACGGTGAAGACAATCTTGTGTCCCGGCGCGACCGCGTCGGGCGCCGGCGCCCACAGGAATCCCAGGTCCGCCCCCACCGAGTCGCCCAGGGAGCCCTGCTCGTGCACGCCGTCCTCCGAAGAGAGCGTGAAGGTCGGGTCCAACTCGGCTACGCTGAAGGCAAACGTTCCCGGCCGCACCTGCCCCTTGATCCGGAAGGAGCGAAGCGCGGCGGAATCGGCCGGATCGTCGAGGGACAGGTACAGCCGACGCTCGCGCACCACCGACTCCAACACGGCGGACGTCTCCAGCAGATCCGTCCACCCCGACGAGATCCGCAGCTGTCCCGTCCAGAGCGGTCCCTCTTCGCGGTTGCGGGGGTCCGGCACGTCGATCCAGATCGTGGCGCGGGCGGTGTACTCCGAGCCCAGGTAGCGGCCCGCCGCAAACCCCGCCCCGCCGCCCAAGAGGGACCCCGCGAGCACGATCCACTTGTAGCGGCGGATCGCCACGAGGTAGCGCCGCCAATCGGCCGACGGGGGAAGAGCGGGCTGGAGCGCCCTGGAGGGGAGGGCGGAGCCGGCGGACTTCGCGGGCTCGAGGCGCCCGAGGGAGATCACAGGCTGCAGGGGCTGGTCACTCGGCATCGTCGCGGGTGTCCTGTACGGGAATGAGGGGCGGGGGGCGCACCTCGCCCCCATCACATGAGGGTTCCCGTGCTGCAAGGCCGGTACCGCGGGCCCACCGGCGGGGGGCGGCGTAACGCATCGGGCGGCAGCCAGATGCAGGAGGCCGTCGCCGCCGCCGGCCGTACGCCTCGGCAAGCTGTCACACAACTGCCACAAAGTGGTGGCCTCGGCGTCGCGCCCGGATCATGCCCGTCAGGCATGTGACCCGGTTTTCTGGCCACTTGACGAATGGCTCGGCAAGCGGTTGTTTATGTCCCGTGCTGCAACGACGCCGCGGTGCCAGTGCGCCGCCGCGGGGTCGTTGTTGTAACTTGTCGCGTTGTGGTTACGGGCCCGCTGCAATAAGGAGACGCTGGATGTCACTAGCTGCCCCTCTCTCTCCTCCTTCCCCACCGACCCCGGACCGACAAGTGGCAACCCGACGCCTTACGCAACTGGTGGCAGTCGACGCCGCGACCAAGGCGAGCGTGCGCATCCTCATCGTGGACGACGAGCGAACGCTGCGCGAGAGTTGCGCCAGCATGCTCGGCGTCGAGGG
>QHTS01000130.1 GCA_003220905.1 Gemmatimonadota bacterium
GCACGTGACTCGCCCCGGCGGCGAGCAGGACGCAGCCACACAGCAGCGTCAGGGGGTGGGGGAACCGCACGCGGGGATTATGTGCCGGTTCAGCCCGGCGGGTTAGCCCCCGGGGAGCCAACCCCTTTCGCCCCGTCTGTGTCTAACGGTGTCGACCGGCCCACGATCCGTCGCAACTAGCCGCGGGCGCGCCGACGGATTTCTTCAGACTCGTACACGTGCGTCCCGCGGGGTGCCTCGCGGGCAACCCGCGCCATGGCGCGCGCCACGGCCTCCGCCTTGATCGGTCGATACCGGGCTAGCGGCCCCACGAAGGCCCAGGCGACGAGCGGGCTGAGCAGCCCGGCCACGCGCTCGGCGGGCCGGCTCTCGGCCCGCGCGCCGACGAGCAACGACGGCCGGAAGATCTGGATGCCCTCGAATTGCAGGCGCCGCAACGCCTCTTCCGCGTCCCCCTTCACCCGGTTGTAGAAGATCCGCGACCGGGGATCGGCGCCGAGCGCCGTCACCACGAGGAACTGCGAGGCGCGGTGTCGGACGGCGACCCGGGCGAGCTCGACGACGTACGTGCAGTCGACGTTGCGGAACGCATCCGGCGAGCCCGCTTGCTTCATGGTCGTGCCGAGGCAGCAGAATACGTCGTGCACGCGCGGGAAATCGGCGATCTGGGCCAGGCGATCGAAGCCCACCACGCGCTGGTCCAGCTTCTTGTGTGCGAGCGGCAGCTCCCGACGGGCGAGGACCGTGACGCGCGCGTACGCCGGATCCTCGAGCAGCAGCCGCAGCACGTGACTGCCGACGAGCCCCGACGCACCGGCCACGAGGGCGGTCCGAGAAGCGGTGGGGGTGGGGGTGGTGGGCACCGCTCAGCGCCACACCGACAGCAGCACGCCCATGAGGACGAGATACGAGAGCTGATAGCCCGCGTCCAGCACCCACGCGGCGATGGGCTTCTCCGAAAACATGTTCGCGGTGAGGCCGACCGTGGCGGCGAACCCGAGCCAGCAGAGGAACCCGAGCCACAACCCTTGCGCCAGGGTGGTCGAATTCGTGTACGAGGCGAGCAGCGCCATCACATAGGCCGTCACCAGATAGCACAACACCGAGACGGCGTAGGCCCGGGTCACGCCCTTCCGCTTCATCTCGTCCAGTTTCTCGGGCGTGTACCCTTGAGCCGCCATCCACTGCTTGGCGAACAGGACGGGGGAGTACCAGACGGCGCCGAGGACGAAGGTCAGGACGGCGGCGACGAGGACGGCAAGGATGTTGATATTGGCGGTCGGCATGAGCGCTCCTTTGAGATCGGACCTAAGCTACGATGGCTCGGCTCGCTCGCCAGCGTAGGTCCATCCTCGCAGGCAGGACCAGACGCGGGCGTCCTGCACATCGTGCCGCCAGAAGTACGCCACGAAGATCGCCGGAACGAGGAGCTGCATCAGCGTTCCGCGCGCCGCTCGAGGCCGGAGGAAGGATCGGGGTCGGTTATCGCGCGAGCTGGGATTGGAGCGCGGCGTCGATCGCCGCGAGAATGGTCGCGCCATCCCACTGAGCGACCACGCTCCCCTGCGGATCGAGCATCGCCACGTACGGCAGGTTCCACGGCATCGGGAGGCGGAAGTCGAGCGGACCGAGCGCACCGATCAGCGCCCCGGACTGCCACGGCTTGATGTATAGAGGATCCGAACGACGCCTCGTATCGCGTCAGGAAATCCGGAATGTCGTCCTTATCCTCGTGGTCGTCCGTGGAGAATGCGGCGACGTCGAGCCGTTGCCTCGCGTAGTGGCGAGCGCGCGCGACGAAGCCCGGAAACACCGCCCGGGATCGCGGGCACGCATGCCGTAAAGGATGGCGAGCGTCACCCGCCTACCCGCATGGCGCCCTCCCTAAGGCGTGACGCGTCTGGAGCGGAAGTTGCCCGTTATGATCACGTTCCCGCCGTCCACGCGCCGCGTCTCGAAGGTGCCGTTGAGGGAGTCCCCCCGCACTTTGCCCGTGGCGAGCGTCACCACGTCGGCGTTGGCGACGATGCTGTGGTAGGGGCCGAGCTCGTGGACGACGGCGGTGTCGCTGACGTCCCGCGTCCGGATCGGGACAGGGGGAGCGGTGACCGAGGTGTACGTCATCGTCCCGCGCAGCGAGCCATCCGGCGCCATGGCGGTCACGATGCGCCACGGGGTCCCCGTGTCGGACGCGCTCCGATACGACCGACCTTCCCAGGTGCCGGCATACTTGTGCGCCGGCCCAGCCGCCGCCGACGTGCGTGACTTCTCGCCCGGCGCGCACGCAGCCAGGACGACGGCCGCGCAAAGCAGTGTGCGCATGTACTACCTCCGGTTGGTATCGAGGAATGGAGTATGAGCGCTCGGACGGCTCGGCACAAGGAAGCGGGCTTCGGCCGGCGACGTCAGACCCGCCGGCGCTCCAGCCAGCCGGCGACCGAGGCGAACAGGACGTACATGGGTTACCCGAACACCTCCAGCGCGACCTCCACCCGCCCGAACGGCGCGCTCACCTGCACGCCCTGCACCGTTTTCTTCACCTGCTGAAACATCTCCCGCGCGATCTTCACGCCTTCGGCGAGCGCGGCCTCTTTGCCCTGGTCCTGCGCCCGGCGCATCCGCGCGAGCACCGACTCCGGTACCGAGACTCCCGGTACCTCATTGGCGAGGAACTCGGCGTTGCGCAGCGAGAGGAGTGGCCAGATCCCCGCCACGATCGGGATCTTGAACTGCCCGACGCGCGCGAGAAACGCCTCGAGCTGCTCGGGATCGAACACCGGTTGTGTCACGGCGAACTCCGCTCCCGCGTCCACCTTCCACGCGAAGCGCGACAGCTCGCGGTCCAAGTCCACGGCGCCGGGGTTCACGCCGACGCCGATCGCCCACTGGGTCGGCGCCCCGATCGCGTTGTTCCCCGGGTCGAGCCCGTGGTTGAGGCGATACACCAGGTTCGTGAGGCCGATCGAGTCGATGTCGAATACCGCGGTGGCCTCCGGGTAGGGGCCCATCTTCGGCGGATCGCCCGTGATGATCAGGATGTTGCGCAGCCCCGCCGCGTGCGCGCCGAGGATGTCCGACAACATCCCGAGGAGGTTGCGGTCCCGGCAGCAGTAGTGGATGACGGTCTCGATCCCCACTTCCTTCTGAATCAGGATCGCCGACGGGAGCACGCCCATCCGGCTCTGGGCCCGCGGGCCGTCGGGGACATTCACCGCATCCACGCCCGCCGCCTTGAGTGCCCGGCACTGCTGGAGCATCGGGGTCGGGTCGACGCCCTTGGGCGGGACGATCTCGACGCTCGTCACGAGCTCGCCCCTCGCCAGCTTCGCGCCCCAGCACGAGCGCGCGGCCAGCGGCACTTCTTCGACGCCCGCGGGCACGGCGATCGTTTCGCGCGACACCACCACGGGCTGGTGGCGCGGCACGACGCTCGCGACATAGTCGCGGATTTTCTTGATGTGCTCGGGCGTGGTGCCGCAGCAACCGCCCACGATGCGCGCGCCCGTCTCGATCATGCGGCGCGCGTAGCTCGCCATGTATTCCGGCGACGCGAGGTAGATCTTGCGGTCGCCGACGTCCTTGGGCAGGCCGGCGTTCGGGACCGCGGAGATCGGACGATCGGTGGCCTTCACCAGCCTCTCCACGGCTTCGAGCACGCCGGCGGGACCGACCGAGCAGTTCACCCCCACGGCGTCCGCGCCCCACGCCGTCAGCTGTTTGGCGAACGTCTCGGGGCCGGTGCCGTAGTGCGTGAGCCCGTCGTCGCCGATCGTCATCTGCGCGATCACCGGGAGGTCGGACACACTGTGCACGGCGCGCAGCGCCTCGTGGATCTCATCCACGTCGGAAAACGTCTCGAGGATAAACCCGTCCACGCCGCCCGCGACGAGGCCCCGCGCCTGGCGTTGGAAGTGCGCGAACGCTTCCTCGCGCGAAGTGGGGCCGAAGGGCTCGAGGCGAACGCCCAGGGGCCCGATCGCGCCCGCGACGCTCGCCCGCCCGCCGGTGGCGCGCCGGGCCAGCTCGGCCGCGGCCTGGTTGATCTTCTCGGTGTCGTCGGCGAGCCCGTAGCTGCCGAGCTTCACGGGGTTCGCCCCGAAGGTGTTGGTCTCGAGGATTTCCGCGCCCGCCCGTACGTAGGCCTCGTGCACTTCCTGGACGAGCTTCGGCTGCTTCAGGTTCAGCTCGTCGTAGCAGACGTTCAGGAAGAAGCCCTTGGAGTACAGCATGGTCCCCATCGCCCCATCGAGGACGTGAACCTTGCCGTCGTCGAGCAGCTTGCGCAGCGTCACTTCACTCACGCGTCCCTCGTCCCCCCGTCTTCGTCCCCCCAAAAACCAGACCCGTTCGGCCGAGCAGTCGCCAAACGGGCTGGCGTTTTAGCGACTTGTTTAACGTGGCTGCAATAGGCCGCAAATCACCACGGAATCGATTGTGGGTGACAATCTAGTGATTGGCTCACGGAATCGTAAGGCGGGGTGCGTGGTACCTGGTTACTGACGCTGTGCGCTAGGTGCACGGCCCGCGACGTCGGCACCCACGCACCACGCACCACGCCGTTAGGTTTTAGAAGGCATGTCCGATCTCCTGGCCGCCCGCTCCCAGATGGCCGTCTCGCTCGCCTTTCACATCGTGTTCGCCATCATCGGGATCGCGATGCCGCTCATGATGGTGCTGGCGGAGCGGCGCTGGCAGGTGACGGGACACGCGATCTATCTCGATCTCGCGAAGCGCTGGGCCAAGGGGACCGCGATCCTGT